>CBJNAT010000204.1:0-5875 GCA_966434585.1 uncultured Gammaproteobacteria bacterium
GGCGCGCACCGGTGTACGCGATACCTTAAGCCGCTGAACCATCGTGAGTTCGGACAGCCGCTCGCCGGCGGCCAGCTCGCCATTGAGAATGACATTGCGAAGCTCGAGCAACGCCTTGACGGTTTGCGAAGTGCCGTCACGCGAGCCGCGTTGGGCAGCCTTTGTTTTGGCGATGCCTCGCTGGTTCGTGGCAGAACGTTTGGCAGGAAGTCGCAAGTTGGGCATACGGCTCAGGAGCAGATCTCACAACCGGGCAGACGGTATTTCTGTATACAGCTTGTTTTGGCAGGAATCCAGGGAAAATGCGCGCATTGGGCAACCGGCGGAGGGCATGGGCAGCGCATCACGTCGCGCGGTCGGCCCCATTCGAAACCGCTCCGCCAGGGTGGCAGGTAACATAGCCTAGTTTTCTCCTGATTTGCTGCGTCCACCGAATCTTCCGCGTTCGCGATATCTGGTTTGTCGTAACGCTTTCGTGTTGTCGCTGTATACAGGTTGTGTACACTAGTCTTGGCTTGCGCATGGAGAGGCGCAGCGATCAAGGCGCTCGTACTCAACAAATCAAAGTGGGGATTTAGCAATGAAATCTGCGAAAACTCGCCTAGGCGGAGCCATGCTTGCGACGGCATCGATGATGTCCGTTGCTGCGTTGGCACAAGATGCTCCAAGAGAATCTGGCGGTCTCGAGGAGATCGTCGTGACCGCTCAGTTCATCCAACAGGATCTTCAGGCCACGCCTGTCGCAATCACCGCGGTGAGCGCGGCGATGCTCGAAGCACGCGGCCAGCAAAGCGTCGAGCAGATTGCCACTCAAGCGCCGAACGTCACGTTGGCGACGGGTGGCGCTTTCGGCGGTCCCTCGCTCATTGGCTTCATTCGCGGCGTCGGTCAGTACGATTTCAATCCGGCCGTGGAGCCGGGCGTCGGTCTGTATGTGGACGATGTGTATTACTCGACACTGACGGGTTCGGTGCTCGATCTGCTCGACCTGGATCGAGTGGAAGTGCTCCGAGGTCCGCAGGGCACGCTGGCGGGTAAGAATTCCATCGGCGGCGCCATCAAGCTGTACACCAAGAAACCGGGCGAAGACAGCGACGGCTACGTCGAGGCGAGCTACGGCAAGTACGAAGCGGTCTCCGTTCGCGCGGCTTCGAACTTTACGTTGAGTCCCGACAAGCTGTACATGCGCATTGCAGGTGTCTCGCGCTCGCGCAACGGTTACATCGAGCGGCTCGACTATGGCTGCACGCACCCCGGTGCATCGCCCTTCACGCCGCAAGTGCAAGGCGGTGACTGTGTGCTCGGCCACGAGGGCGGGGTCCGCTACACGGCGGGGCGGGCCGCGCTACGTTGGTTGCCCACCGATACGGTGGAAGTCAATCTCGCCGGCGATGTCGTGAACGACGTGTCGCAACCGGCTGCCAATGTGATGTTGGGCTTCGGCCCGACGATCGCGCCGGTCTTCACCAACGGCTACACCTGGGCGAACGTTGGGGGCATCGTCATACCGGGCACGACGCCGATCACGGGCTGCCAGTTCATCGCGTATGGCTCGAGCTCTTGCGATCCGCAAAGCCCGGACAACCCGTATGCGAACTATGCGACGTACGTCGACCCGCGTAATGGCAGCATCATCAAGGACAACCAGACCGTCAAATCGCACGGTGTGTCGCTCAACGTTAATTGGGAGATCAACGATGCATTGAGCTTGCAGTCGATTACCTCCCGGCGCAGCTACGACAGCGGCTTCGGTAACGACGCGGACGGCACGCCCATGCCGATCCAGCAGCTGTATCAGATCTTGAAGCACACACAGAAGAGCCAGGAACTGCGCTTGAACGGCAAGGTCGGCAGCTGGCTCGATTACACCGTGGGCGGCTTTTACTTCGACAAGTCGACCTCGGAGACGGGTCGCATCAATCTGGGTTACGTGGGCTTCGATTTCATCCACGGTCCCGATCCGGTGGATGCCAAGACGTGGGCAGTGTTTTCGCAAGCGATGTTCCATCCTACTGAGCAGATGGACGTCACCCTCGGCGTGCGCTACACGGACGACAAGAAGGACTACGACTATGTGCGTACCAATCCTGACTTCACTGCCATTCAGCCGTGTCTCGGTCCGCCGGGAACCCCGGGCAATCCAGCCAACTGCCTCATCTCCAGCTTGAACGGCACGTCCAGTTCCTTCTCCGGCACGGAGACGGATTATCGGGCAGCGTTGAGCTACCGCTGGACGGACCAGTTCATGACGTACTTGCAGTACTCCACCGGCTTTAAGGGCGGCGGCGTGAATCCGCGTCCGTTCTACAACGTACAGGCGGTTTCGTTCGAACCGGAAACCCTGGATGCGATTGAAGTCGGCGTGAAGACCGATCTGTTCAACAACACGCTGCGCGTCAACGCTGCGGTCTTCTATAACGAGTACAAGGAGATCCAGGAAACATTGAACAACTGCACCGCGCAGTTCGGCCCCATCTTCGGCGTACCGTGTCTTGCCATTGCCAACGCGGGCGATGCTAAGGTCAAGGGCGCCGAACTCGAGTTCGACTGGTATCCGATCGACGGCCTGCAGTTGGACGGCTCGGCCAGTTATTTGGATTTCGAGTTCAAGAGCGTGGATGTGAATACGGGCCTCACGGGTGAGGAAATCACGCCGTACACGCCGAAAAAGAAGGTGAGCCTCGGTGTGCAGTACGAGATCGAGACGGGCTTCGGCAGTGTCACCCCGCGTCTCGATGGGAGTTACCAGAGCAAGATGTACACGGATGCGTTCAACTTCGAGGGCGGCGCGATCAAGGGCTACAAGCTGCTCAACGCCAGCCTGATGTGGCGTTCGGAGGACAAGGACTGGCAGGCGACCGCCGAGGTGCGCAATGCCACCGACAAGCTGTACTACACAACTAAAGTCAATGCGGTGCCGAGCGGCGGCGGAACCATCTACGGAACCCCAGCCATGCCGCGAACTTGGTTGGTGACGCTCAAGCGAAGCTTCTAAGCGGCTTCGCTTAAGAGCCATACGGCAAAGAAAGGCGGGAACGTGGCCATCACGTTCCCGCGTTTCTTTAAGCAGCGAGGATAGAGCCATGAACCAAACCGACGTTGTGTCGTTTCGTATCGAAGAGCGCATCGCCTGGGTGAATTTCAATCGCCCCGAGAAGCGCAACTGCATGAACCCCACGCTCAACCGTCGCATGATGGAAGTGCTGGACGAAATCGAATTCCGCGATGACGTGGGCGTGCTCGTGCTCGGCGGCGAAGGCACAGCCTGGTCCGCCGGCATGGACCTGAAGGAGTACTTCCGCGAAACGGAAGCACAAGGCCTGCGTGGCGTACGTCAATCGCAACGCGAAAGCTATGGCTGGTTCCGGCGCTTGCGTTGGTATCAAAAGCCCACCATCGCTATGGTGAACGGCTGGTGCTTTGGCGGTGGCTACGGACCGTTGTTCGCATGCGATCTCGCGATCTGCGCGGATGAGGCGAAGTTCGGTCTGAGCGAGATCAATTGGGGCATTCTGCCGGGCGGTGGCGTCACCAAAGTGGTGGTCGATTTGTTGTCGATGCGCGATGCCATGTATCACGCGCTGACGGGCGAGTTGATCGATGGCAAGACCGCAGCGGCATGGAAACTCGTCAACGAGAGTGTGCCGCTCGATCGGTTGGAGACTCGCGTGCGCGAGCTCGCGGGAGTGCTGCTACAGAAGAACCCGATCGCGTTGAAGTTTGCGAAGGACGCGATTCGGCGCGTGAAGACGATGACTTACGACGAAGCCGAGGACTATCTCGTGCGCATGCAGGAAGCGGCCAACTTCCACGACAAGACCGAAGGGCGCAAGGAGGGCATTCGCCAGTTCATCGACGAGAAAAGCTACAAGCCAGGCCTAGGCGCTTACGATCTCGACCGCAAGAAATAGCCCACCAATGAAAAAGCCCTTCACCGCTTGCGCGATGAAGGGCTTGGTTCGGAGCAGCTTTGAAGCGCGCTTACGCGGCTTTCGCACCGGAGGCCAGCTGTCGCAGCACGTAGTGCAGGATGCCGCCGTGGCGGTAGTACTCGCGCTCCTTCGGCGTATCGATGCGCACGCGCGCCTCGAACTTGATCGCAGCGCCGCCACCCGCAGGCGTAGCAACCACCGTCACCACCTTCGCCGCACCGCCATTCAGGCCGATGATCTCGAAGGTTTCGGTGCCATTGAGCTTCAGGCTCTGCGCGCTCTCGCCCTCCTTGAACTGCAAGGGCAGCACACCCATGCCGATCAGGTTCGAACGGTGAATGCGTTCGAAACTTTCCGCGATCACCGCTTTCACGCCGAGCAGCATGGTGCCTTTCGCAGCCCAGTCGCGCGAGGAGCCGGTGCCGTATTCCTTGCCGGCGAGGATCACGAGCGGCGTGCCTTCTTCTTTGTACTTCATCGCGGCGTCGTAGATGCTCATGTGAGCGCCGCTGGGCACGTGTACCGTCACGCCGCCTTCGGTGCCCGGCACCATCAGGTTACGCAAACGGATGTTCGCGAACGTGCCGCGCATCATCACCTCATGGTTGCCGCGGCGAGCGCCGTACGAATTGAAGTCGGCCGGCTTCACACCCAACGACATGAGGTACTTCGCAGCGGGGCTCGATTTGGAGATGTCACCCGCAGGGGAGATGTGATCGGTCGTCACCGAGTCGCCCAGCACGGCGAGTGCACGTGCATTGCGAATGTCAGCGACCGGCTTCGGCTGCATGCCCATGCCGACGAAGTACGGCGGGTTCTTCACGTACGTGGACTGCTCGTCCCACGAGTAGATCTTGCCGCTCGGCAGACGGATCGCGTTCCAGTTCTGATCGCCTGCGAAGACGCTCGAGTAGCTGCGCTTGAACATCGCCGAGTCGACGGACTGCGCGATCGCCGCCTGCACTTCGGCCGGCGTCGGCCAGATGTCCTTCAAGAAGACCGGCTTGCCGTCGCTCCCCGTGCCGATGGGCTCGTGGTTCATGTCGATGTTCATCGTGCCCGCGAGGGCATACGCAACGACGAGCGGCGGCGAAGCCAAAAAGTTCATGCGCACTTCCGGATGCACGCGGCCTTCGAAGTTGCGGTTGCCGGAGAGCACGGACGTGGCGATCACATCGCCTGCCTTCACGGCATCCGAGATCTCGGGGCGCAGCGGGCCCGAGTTGCCGATGCACGTCGTGCAGCCGTAACCCACGGTGTAGAAGCCGATCGCGTCCAGGTCCGCCTGCAGGCCCGCCCTCGTGAGATAGTCCGTCACGACGCGCGAGCCCGGCGCGATGCTCGTCTTCACCCACGGCTTGGCCTTGAGACCCCGTTCGCGCGCTTTGCGTGCGACAAGTCCGGCGGCGATCAGCACCGGCGGATTCGACGTATTCGTGCAGCTCGTGATGGCGGCGATCAAGACTGCGCCATCCTGCACATCGAACGTTTCGCCGTTCATCGTCGACTTGGCAACGCCGGTCGCACTCGGGTTCTTGGTCTTGCGTTCGGCGCTCATGGCAGCGTGCGCCTTCTGGTACACGTCCTTGGAAATCCGCAGTGGCACGCGATCCTGCGGGCGCTTCGGGCCAGCGAGCGATGGCTCGACCGAGCTCAGATCGAGCTCGAGCACATCGGTGTAGTCAGCCTGACGCTGGCCGTTCTCGCGCCACAATCCCTGATGCTTGGCATACGCCTCCACCAGTGCGATCTGCTCCTGGCTTCGGCCGGTGAGCTCGAGATAGCGCAGCGTTTCGCCATCGATCGGGAAGATGCCGCAGGTGCTGCCGAACTCCGGCGCCATGTTGGCGATCGTGGCGCGGTCACCGAGCGGCAGGTTGGCGAGACCATCGCCGAAGAATTCGACGAACTTATCCACCACGCCTTTCTTGCGCAGCATTTCA
>CBJNAT010000205.1:0-5871 GCA_966434585.1 uncultured Gammaproteobacteria bacterium
CAACGAGCAGCTGTTTGCGCCGTCGCTGAACGCGAGCGACGCAGAAATGGAGTGGATCCTCGAGCAGCTGGCCCTGTTCCATTCGGCCAAGGTGATCTCGGACGTCATTCGCCGGGTCAAAGGCGGCAAAGAAGCCAACGTCTATTGCTGCCTCGGCCATCCCGAATTCGGGCGCGACCTGATCGCCGCCAAGCTCTACCGCCCCAGCAAGTTCCGCAGCCTCAAGAACACAACCCAATACCAGCAGGGCCGCGCGCTGATGGCTACGCGCAAACAGCCGGATCTCGAGCAAGCGAAAGTCCGCTTTGCGGAGGCGGTCCGCTACGACTCGGCGTTCGCCACAGCCTACGTTGCCCTCGTTGAAACACGCTTGCTGCTGATGATGTTTCCAACCTCGGATTCGTGGTTGAAGGCTTTTCCTCGGACTGATTCGGAGCAAGAAGCCAGAGAAATCGAAGCACTGCTCGCGCGAGCGATCGAGATCAACGACCAGGATGGTCATGCCTACGTGGTACGCGCATGGATCCAGGAGACTCCGCAGCGTGCCGAGGAAGATTTCAGGCACGGTCTGCTTCTGAATCCGAACGACGCCACTGGCTACGAGCGCTTCGCCAAGCTCCTGTACTTTTTTCCCGGCCCGCACGGCGAGTTCTTCGATCCGAAGAGGCGTGAAGAGGCTTTCGAGATGATCGACCGCGCCCGCGAGCTCGATCCGCTGACGCCGAGCCCGCACATTACGAAGGCGCTCATGACACTGTATGGACGCAGCAACGTCGATGAAGCCAATGCACTGTTGTTGCAGGCGCTCGCACTTCAACCCAACTACTATCCGACACTCATGCGGCTCGCCGAGCTACGCTGGTGCTGCCAGGGAGAGCCGGCCGAAGGCATCAAGTTCGGGGAGCAGGCGTTGTCGCTTGCGCCCCAGGCGGCATGGATGCGTCATTTCCTCACGTACATGTATATGGACGTGGGCGATCAGGAAGCCGTGCAGAGCATCGTGCAGGAAAGTGCGGACGATCCGGTGCTGCAGATGATCTTTCGCTTCTCGCGAGACGAGTGGAAAGAAGCGGGCGAGCTTGCTTACGGCGAGTTGAACACGGTGGTCGGCGTCGATGTGCCCATGCTGATCCTGACCATGCTTCAGCACGCGAGGGTGACGGGCGATACGGAGCGGGCGCGGCGCGCCTTCCAGGAGTGGTCCGGAGTCACCTGGGACAGCGGCGGGGAACCACAAGTCGACGACACTTCCATCAGCGACTCGCACATTGCATTGGCCCAACTGCTGCTAATGACAGGCGATGAGCTACGCGCGAACCGCCTACTGGAGCGTCTGCTGCTCGCCATGGACCATCAGAGAGACGCTCTCAAGATGGGACCTGTGTTTCTAAGCGTCGATCAGGCCAAAGTACAAGCCCTGCTCGGACGAAAGCCGGAGGCGCTTCGCTACTTGGAGCTCGCTTTGACCGGAAACCATGTGTTCCGGTACTTGGTGAAAGCGGATCCAGCATTCGACAGCTTGCGGAACGAGCCACGTTTTCAAGCGGTGCTCGATGCCTTGGAAGCACGCATGCAGACGCAGCGCCAGAAGCTCGAGGCCATGCGCAATGCGGGCGTCGTTCCTCATCGCGGGCAGTCAGTGAAGCTCGAAGGCAAACCCGACTGACCACGTGCGTCCGAGCAGTGGGTAGGTCGTGGGGTCAGTGTTGGCCGAATCGGAGAGATTGATTCGGGGTGGGTCGGTGTCCGCCAGATTCTCAATTCCTGCTTGCATACTGAAGCCTCCGCCGAGCTCGAGATGGGCAGAGACATCGTGATAAAGCCGGTCCTCAATGCGACGACAGTCATCCGGCTCGAGAAAGCCGAACAGAAAATCTTTGTCGCCACACTCCTCGAGCGAATCGATGTAGTGCGCCGTATAACTCACGCGCCAGGCGTTGCGCCGTACGTCGAGCGTCGCCTGGATGCGTTGTTCGGGCCATGCGACAAAGTCAGCGTACGTGCCGGCGACATCGACTGTCGGGCTGGCCGGTGATTGTTGGAACTTGGCGTCTTGCAAATACGTGCCCAACACCTGCACGGCGATCTCACCCCAACTCAGTTTGCGTGACAGGCTCACGGCCAGATCCAAGCCGCTGACGCTCTGATTGGACAGGTTCAATGCTCGCGAATCGATCTCGCTGATGGAGCCATCGTCGAAACGGCTGATCAGTCCGCACGATTCCGCCTGACCGGTGTTGGCGCAGTCGAATGTGATCTGTTCCGGTTCGGGGAAGGAGATCGCGTCGTGAAGCTTCACGTGCCAGTAATCCAGACTCACGTGCAGTGCGCGCCAGTCGAGAGCGATGCCAGCGGTCCACGTGTTGCCGTGTTCCGCATCGAGATCCGGGTTGCCGCCAAAGAGGACGTGAGTGCCGGGTGTTGGGTCGACGTAGCTGCCGCCGGGAACACCCGCGGCCACGCAATTGCGCTGCTGCTCCGGCGACGGATCGTCGCCGCAAGGATCGCGAATCGGGCGCGTCTGCTCTAGCTGAGACGCAAACAGTTCCGAAGTTCCCGGCGCACGAAACACTTCGGAATAGCCACCGCGCACGCTGACAGAGCGAGTCACATTCCACCGTAACCCGCCTTGCACCGCGGTATTGTTGCCGAAAGCACTGAAGCGAGAGTGGCGCGCGCCAACGGTCATATCCAAAGCACGAACGGCAGACAGATCACGCGCCAGGGGAGCGCGCATTTCGATGAACAGCTCACGAGCATCGAAGGAGGAGTGCTCGGGCACTCCGAATGTCAGCAAACCGGTGACGCCTTCGCCGAACGCCGAGTCGAGCGTGAAATCGCCGCGTTCTTCTCGATACTCTGCGCCAACGGCCCAACGAATGCGCCCAGCCGGGAGGGTGCCGAATTCGCGCGTGACCGTTGCATTGGCCAGCCAGTGTTGATTCGATCCGGTGTGCCGCAGGCTGTGCACGACGTAATCGAGCTGCTCGCTAGTGATGCTGCCTTCAGGGCCAAAAAGATCGAGGGGCACGCAGTCAGAAATGATGTCCGCCTGGAGCACGGTTCCAGTGTCCGGCTGCGGCGGACCGCACACGACATTTCCTTGGACATCGCGACCGGACGGACCCACCGCTTGGCGAACCGGCTTGATCAAGATCTGACCGCCTTCGCGATCCTCTGTGTCGCTTCGCGCCCAGGTCAGAGACGTGTCCCAGTGCCACGCGCCCAGCGCTCCGCGCAAGCCAACCAGGGAACGGAACGTGTCCACATCCTGTTCGTACTCACGTGGCCCGGCTTCACTGAGGACCTTAAAGACACCGATGAGATCGACACCGAACGGGTTGTAGAAATTGTCTTGCGGCACGTACTGTTGTTGCGTTGCCGGATCGATTAGCGCAGCACCGCGATTGAAGCTGCTGTAGGTGGCCGGTCCAAATTGCTGTTGCGAGCGCCGATGATGGGCGAGCAGCTCGGCATAAGCCTCGATCGAATCCGTCAGCCGCGCTTCTGCAGATAGCCAGCCTGCAAGGCGCCGCGAGGGCGTTTGCAGGTACGTATACGGGGCGTAGTTGAAAAGGTCTGTCGATGGGTCGAACAGCCGAAAGTCTTGCGCCGCGCGGCCGGTCGATCCTGGAGTTCGTGTGTAAAAGATCGACGGACTCGGCGGTAGCCGCAGGGTGTTCCCTGGGGGCACATCGTAAGCGCCCCGCGCCGTGATGAAGCTACCCGTGTTGACGACGGGTCCGTGCGTCGAAGCCAGCGATTCGACATGCGCTGAGTAGTCGCGCGCTCCCTGCAATACACCATCCTGATCGACGTATTCCGCTCCCGCCACCAGCTTGAAGTGCTCACTACTAAAACCATAGAGCGCGTCTGCAATGGGAGTCGCACCGTCGCCGTGTTCCGAACGTCGATAGCGCGCTGCCACTTTGCCACCGGAGTAATCGCGACGAGTGATGATATTCACCACACCTGCGACCGCATCGGAGCCGTAGATGGCCGAAGCGCCGTTTGCGAAAATCTCGACGCGATCGATCATGCTCAGCGGAATCATGTCGACATCGACGGAATTGTCCGCGCCCAGGCCGCCGTAGAGAAACCTGCGCCCGTTCAGCAGGACAAGCGTTCGCTCGGGTCCGAGGCCACGCAGATTGATGCGCGTTGCACCATCGCCGAAGTTGTCGTTGGTGTTGGATGTCGGACCGTTCTGCAGGGGGAGGGCTTGCAGAATCTTGCCGATGGAGTCAGCAGTGCTGCGCTGGATATCAGCCGGGCTGACCACCACGATCGGGCCTGTGGACTCTTCAATCGAGAGCGTCACACGTGAGCCTGTTACCAGGACATCAGGCAACTTCGACCCGCCAGCTTCCTGCCCGAATGCCATCACCGGCAGCAACGCTGCGATGCCGGCGATGGCGATCCTCGGGCCCATGCTTCCGTCCGGCACCATGCGTCTCTCCCGTCACTGGATCGGACACGCGATGGATAAGACGCCTCTTACCGACCCGCTGCGAGAGCGACCGGCTTTGGTGCCTTGCCTTGTTGGGCCAAGTAGTAGGCCGTCAATGTGGAAGCATCCACGTCGGTGACTGCACGCGCGATAGCTTCATTCACGCATTGCTTCCAGCGATACCGACGCTCCAGGTCCTGCGCCCCATACATCTCAATACAAACCGAACGTGCGGCTGCCCTGATCCGGCGAAAGAGGATCTCGGCGCCCGCACGGGTCTCGAGGTCGAGTCCGGCGTAAGACACCCGCACTTGTCGGATGTCTCCGTCATCGGCGTGCAAGTTGAACGCTGCGGCCGCGGCCAAGATCAACACGGAAGATCGAAGGATGTTCATGATCGTCTCCTCACGAGCGTTGGCTTCTCGCCGACAGAAGTTCTGCCGGTGGCCGCCAACGTGCCCCCCCGCGAGGGCTGCTTGCATGAGGAGCGGGCAAAAGTTCACTGAAACGTGGTTGAAAGCGCCTGTTCTCGCTGTCACGAATCGTGAGAACGAGGACGCGTGCAGCGATGCCCGGGCTCAGGTGCTCGCTAAGCTCGTAACTGCCTCTGCCGATACTCGCTCGGCGTCACACCGAAGTGCCGGCGAAAGGCGCGGCCGAATTGGGTGGCGCCGTTGAAGCCGCAGTCATAGGCGATGTCCGAGAGCGTGCGTCCTTGCAACACGACGCTACGCAGCGCTCGAGCGCCTTCTTCGATGCGTCTTCGCAAGATGTACTGCCCGACGGTTTCCTCGCCGGTTGCGAACACGTAATGCAGATTACGGACGGTCATGCGCATCGCGCTCGCGATGCTCGCGGGCGACAGCGATGGGTCATGCAGCCGCGATTCGATGTAGGAGATGATCTGTGCACGGTGGTGAGCCGCTGACGTGCGGGAGGACCACTCAGCCTTGGGGAGATTTTCGTAGGCGGCGGCAATCATCTCGAGCAACGCGTGCGAAAAGCGACGCGAGTTCACATTGACCGAAGCTGTGGTCCAGCGTTTCCAGAATTCGACGATGGTTGTCGCCACGAGACCGTTGACTGGATTGTCGCCGGGCATGCGCACACCGGCGATGTCCTCGGGACAGGCGATATAGCGACGCAGCAGCTCGCACGGGATCGCCATGTGCAGCTTGCGAGTGAGCGCGACGGTTTCCGCTTCGAAGGGGGCGGAGGGACGACCATCGATCAAAACGAAGTCACCCGTGTCGAGCTGCGCTTCGCGGCCGTAGTGCCGCGAGACGCTAGTGCCTTCCGTAATCACCTGGACGATGAAGCGTGCCGGCATCAACGGTCGGTTAGAGGCCGGGTACCTGACTCGAGCGCCGGCGCACGCGAGCTCGAAAAACACGATCTCGTCGAGATGCGTGCTGGTCATC
>CBJNAT010000206.1:0-5867 GCA_966434585.1 uncultured Gammaproteobacteria bacterium
CGCGATGACATTCCGCTGTTGATCGATCACTTCTTGCGGGTCTACTCGCGGCAGCACGGCGTAAACCCTCGTGGCTTCACGCGACGTGCACTCGATACGCTGCTCAGCTACGACTACCCGGGCAATGTGCGAGAGATGCAAAACCTCATCGAGCGGGGCGTCGTGTTCGGCGATCCCGATGGACTCATCGACGCTACTCACATGTTCCGCCGCGGCGAGCGGCTCGCCAGCGGTTCGCTGCAGATTTCACGTGCCGGCACGCTGGCTGGCAGCGTGGGCACGAGCGATGTAACGGGCCAAGCCGCACCCACGACGCTGCCGGACATCGAACGTCGTCTATACATTGATGCCATGGAGCGGCACGGCGGCAATGTGTCGGCGGCAGCGCGCACCGTGGGACTCACACGTCCTGCGTTCGAGTACCGGTTGCGCAAGTACGGGTTGTTCAATAAACGAAAGCAGCGCTAGATGTGTTTGGGCTACGGGCTACGGTCAGAGACAGCCCCGATGGCTCTTGTCTGGCTGTAGCCCGTAGCCTGTCGCCTGAAAAGTCCAAGTTCCCGCCGTAAACGTCCATGGTCTGAAGCGCCACAACCGGTAGGCTGGGTCGCACTATGCACGTACCCGTCGTCATCATCGGTTCCGGACCTGCCGGGCTCCTGCTCGCGCACGCACTGCGTTGCGAGGGGATCGACAGCATCATCATCGAGCGGCAAACACGCGAGCACGTCGAAGGCCGCATCCGCGCAGGCATCCTGGAGCGAATCACCGTCGAGCTGATGCACCGAGTCGGCGTGGGGCAGCGCATGGTGCGAGAAGGGCTCGTGCATGACGGCGTCAAGCTCGCGGGGGCAGAGCAGCACATCCGCATCGATCTGCGCGAACTGACAGGCGGATCTACCGTTCTCGTCTACGGTCAGACCGAGCTCACGAAGGACCTCATCGACGCGGCCGTCACCCGCGGCATGCGCGTCGATTGGGAATGTTCGAACGTCGCTCTCCACGACATCGACAGCGCCCGTCCACGCGTTACGTATCTGCACAACGGTGCCCCGCGGGAAATCACCTGCGACTTCATTGCCGGTTGCGACGGCTACCACGGCGTGAGCCGCACGCACATGCCGCAAGACAAGATTCGGCTGTTCGAGCGCAAGTATCCGTTCGGCTGGCTCGGGATCCTCGCGGACGTGCCACCGTGCGACGAGGAACTCATCTATAGCCATCACGAGCGCGGCTTTGCGCTGGCCAGCATGCGGTCGCGCACGCGCAGTCGTTACTACGTGCAGTGCGGACTCGATGAGCGCTTGGAGGATTGGCCGGATGAGCGCCTTTGGGACGAACTGGCCACACGTCTCGGCCCCGAGGTCGCGCCCCACATCACCCGCGGTCCTGCGCTCGAAAAGAGCATCGCTCCTTTGCGCAGCTTCGTCGTCGAGCCCATGCAATTCGGGCGGTTGTATCTCGCCGGCGATGCCGCCCACATCGTGCCGCCGACGGGGGCGAAGGGGCTCAACCTCGCTGCATCCGACATTCACTACTTATCTACCGCCCTCATCGATCACTACCGCAAGAACGATAGCGAAGGCCTCGCGCGTTACTCCGAGCGCGCGTTGAGCCGCGTGTGGAAGGCCGAGCGCTTCTCCTGGTGGTTCACCCATCTCACCCATCGCTTCCCGGATACCGACGACTTCAGCCGTCGCATGCAACTCGCCGAGCTCGACTACATTTGCCACTCGCGGGCCGCGCAACTGACGATCGCGGAGAACTATGTCGGCCTGCCGGTGAGTTGAAAAAGGCGACAGGCTACAGGCTACGGGCTACGGCCCGAGCAAAGCTGCATACTCCGCTCTGACTGTAGCCCGTAGCCTGTAGCCTTCCATGAAACAGTTCGGCACGTTCGACTACATCGTCGTTGGCGGCGGCACTGCCGGCTGCGTGCTCGCCAACCGCCTGTCGCAAGATCCGGAGGTCTCGGTGCTATTGCTCGAGGCCGGCGGCAAAGACGATTGGATTTGGATCCATATCCCTGTCGGGTATCTCTACTGCATCGGCAATCCACGCACAGATTGGTGTTACCGGACCGAATCGGAGCCGGGTTTGGGCGGCCGCTCCATCCTCTACGCACGGGGCCGAGTGCTCGGCGGCTGTTCTTCCATCAACGCGATGATCTACATGCGTGGCCAGTCGGGCGATTACGACGAATGGGCTCGGCTGGTGGGGGACTCGTCCTGGAGCTGGGAACACGTGCTGCCGTTGTTCAAGCGCAGCGAGGATCACTGGCGCGGCGGCGATGAATGGCACGGGCGCGGCGGCGAGCTGCGCATCGAACAGCAGCGGTTGCGCTGGGACATCCTGGATCGTTTCGGGGACGCCGCGGCACAGGCGGGCATCCCGCCGACCAGCGACTTCAACACCGGCGACAACTTCGGGTGCGGTCGCTTCGAAGTGACGCAACGCCGTGGTGTGCGGTGGAACGCGGTCAAGGCGTTCCTGAAACCGGTACTGCATCGACCGAATCTGCGCGTGGTGACGGGCGCCCTTATCGATCGGGTCAGCGTTAGCGGCGTGCGCGTCACGGGCATCGAGTTCGTGCTCGATGGCGAACGTCAGCAGGCGAGCGCGAGACTCGAAACAGTATTGGCAGCGGGTGCGATCGGCTCGCCCGCGATCTTGCAGCGCTCGGGCATCGGCGATGAGCGACAGCTTGCGGCTGCGGGCATCGAGACTCGCTGCCACCTACCCGGCGTCGGCGCCAATCTTCAGGACCATCTCCAGCTGCGCGCCATCTATCGGGTCAGCGGCATCCGTTCCCTCAACGCGCTTGCGAACAGCGTCATGGGACGCCTGTGGATAGGACTGGAATACGCATGGCGACGCGGCGGGCCGCTCAGCATGGCGCCAAGCCAACTCGGTGTGTTCGCGAAGTCCGATCCTTCGCAACCGACGGCCAATCTCGAGTATCACGTCCAACCGCTGTCGCTAGACAAGTTCGGCGACCCGCTGCATTCGTTTGCGGCATTCACGGCGAGCGTGTGCAATCTGCGTCCGAGCTCGCGCGGCTCAGTCGTCATTGCATCGCCGCACGCGGCCGACGCACCGCGCATCGCGCCTTCTTATCTGTCGACGCCAGAAGACCGACAGGTCGCGGCCGACGCGCTGCGTCTCACACGGCGCATCGTGTCGATGCCGGCGCTGGCGCCGTACGCGCCGACCGAGCATCTGCCGGGCGCGCAGTATCAATCGGATGAGGAACTCGCGGCGGCAGCCGGACAGATTGGCACCACCATCTTTCATCCGGTTGGCACGTGCAAGATGGGGCGCGGCGACGACCCGCTCGCCGTGGTCGACCATCGCCTGCGGGTGCGGGGCCTCGCGGGCTTGCGCGTGATCGATGCGTCGATCATGCCGACGATCACCTCGGGCAATACCAATGCACCCACGGTGATGATTGCGGAGAAGGGCGCTGAGATGCTGCGTCCCGACAGAGTTGCGCCGTCACGTGAGACGACGCATGTCAACACCCCGACAACTGAGAATGAGTATGTCTGATCCCACATCGCCCTCCGTTTCGTACCGCGAGGCTGAGACACCGGGCGGTCAGCGCATCGGCTTCGCGGAACTGAACGCGGAGAAGTCGCTGAACGCGCTGACACTCGAGATGATTCGCTCGTTGACTGTGCAGTTGCACGCGTGGGCGGCTGATCCGCGCATTGCCATGGTTGTTTTGAGTGGTGCTGGCGAGCGAGCGTTTTGTGCAGGCGCCGATATTCGCCGGCTGTATGCGGACATTCTCGCCAAGGCAGAGCCGCTGCCTGGCGTCGCGTTCTTTGCCGAGGAGTATCGACTCGATCACTTTCTGCATCGCTATCCGAAGCCGCTGCTCGTGTGGGGTAGCGGCGTGACGATGGGGGGTGGTATCGGGCTCATGGCGGGTGCGAGCCACCGCATCGTCACGGAGACCTCCAGGCTCGCCATGCCCGAGACCAAGATAGGGTTGTTCCCCGACGTGGGCGCCAGCCGGTTTCTGGGCAGGTTGCCGCGAGGGCAGGGCACGTTCATCGGAATGACGGGTGTTGCGCTCAATGCCCACGATGCGCTGGTGGCAAGGCTTGCCGACCACTTCATCTCGGCATCGGATCGTGTGGAGCTGTGGCAGCGCTTGGAAACCACGCGCTGGTCGGTCGATGCGGCTACGAACGCGGCGGCATTGAATGAGGTGCTCGCATCGTTCGCGCGGTCCGCAGCAGCGCGATTGCCAGCCTCGCAATTAGAAGCACACGCGGCTTACATCGAGTCGGTGGTCGGATCTGACTTCAAGACGACGTATCGACGGATCGTCGCGTACGCGGGTGGTGACCCATGGATCGCTGCGGCATCGGCAACCCTGCGCGCGGGCTCTCCGACCTCCGCGGCGCTGAGCTGGGAACTACCGCGACGGCTCGCGAATGCCAGTGTCGCCGATGTGTTTCGGCTGGAACTGAGCGTAGCCGTGCACTGCTGCACGCGTGGCGACTTCACCGAGGGCGTACGCGCATTGCTCGTCGACAAGGACAACGCGCCAAGGTGGTCACCGTCGGACGTCGAGGACGTGAGCCGTGAGTGGCTCGAGAGTTTCCTTGCTGAACCGAGGTGGCCTTCCGGCTCACACCCGCTCGCGGATCTTCGTTCGCCTCACGATGAGGCGAACGAAGCCTGAAGGGGCCCGCAGGTTTGCGAGTGCTCGATTACCCGAAGGTCTCTTCGAAGAGCGTGCGCATGACGGACCATGAGCGCGCTTCTGCTTTCTGGTCGTACTTCAGAGCCGGCACGTTGCGCTTGTCGGCCTCCGGGTCCGAGAAGCTATGCACCGCATTGCCGTAGAAGATGAGTTGCCAGTCGACTGTGTCGCGGCGTAGCTCGCCCATCACGGCTTCGAGCACTTCCTTCGGCAGCAGCGGGTCTTCCGCCCCGTGGCAGATGAGCACCTTCGAACGAATGCGGCCCGCATCCTCGGGCAGTTCAGGCAACAGGCCGGCGTGGAACGTCGCGATGGCAGAGAGCGGCGCCCCCGTACGCGCGAGTTCGAGACAGGTCGCGCCGCCGAAGCAGAAGCCGATCGCCGCGGTCTTAGTGGCATCGACTTGCGGCTGCGCGATGAGCGTTTCGTAAGCAGCCCGTGCGCGCGAACGCCATTCGGCGCGATCCGCAAACATCGCCTGCAGCGCCGGCATGAGGGTCTGAAGGTCTGGGAGGACCACGCCATCGCCATGGGGATCCGCCACGAAGGCGACGTAGCCCAGCTTGACCAGCCGTGCGGCGCGCTCACGCGCGTGATCGTTGAGTCCGAATCCTTCCGGGTACACGACGACTCCGGGGCGACGACCCGTCCGTGTCTCGTCCCAATAGAGCTCGCCCTTAAAGGTTTTCTTCCCGTTCGTGTAATCAAGTTGCTGCTTTTTCATGGCGCTTGGGTCCTCCGGGTCCGTGAATCGGCGTTCGCGTTCACTCGATGGTGCCGAGTACCGTGCCCACGGGATAGGTTTCACCCGTCTGCTTGAGGATGCGCAGAGTGCCGGAGGCGGGCGCTTCGACCTCGGTGGTGGACTTGTCGCTCTCGAGCGTGAACAGCGGTGCACCCGCGGTCACCTGTGCGCCATCTTTCACCAGCCATTCGGCCAACACCCCTTCGCTCATCGAGAAGCCGATTTTGGGCAGGATAATCTCAGTCGCCATCTTCACTCCTACAGGTGGAACAGCACGGTGAGGTTGACCTCAGCGACACCGGAGGAAAGGGCGGCATCCTTGGCGATGAAGAAGAAGCTGTCGGTGCCATGGAAATCCGCCGCGGGCTGGTAGGGGAAATCGGGCGCGGTGCCCGTGAGAGTGCC
>CBJNAT010000207.1:0-5821 GCA_966434585.1 uncultured Gammaproteobacteria bacterium
CGATCCGACATCGATAAACACTCTTGCGCACCTCACGTTCGATGCGCTGAAGCCCGGTGATCAGATTGCGGTGGGAAGCTTCCAGCTCACTCGCGAGGACATCATCGCGTTTGCAACGCTCTACGATCCGCAACCTCAGCATCTGCATGATGCGGGCGCCGCTGCCAATCCGATCTTCGACCAAATCTCCGCCAGCGGTTGGCAGACGGCCGTGCTGATGAACAAGATGGTGGGTGAATTTTTTGACCGCACCGCAATCAGGGGGTTGGCCGGCGCGGGCATCGAGCAGCTGCGCTGGGTGGAACCTGTTTACGCGGGAGAGACGTTGGATGTCTCGATGACGATCGCTGCGATCAGGCCTTCGCAAAGCAAGCCGGATCGCGGGGTCCTCACGATGCTCATTGAAGCACGCAACCAAGCGGACAGGCCGAAAGCGTCTATGTTGTTGACGGGCGTTTTCGAGCGTCGGCCGCGCGGCAATTAATTCGCAGTACATCCCATGATCGAGGTCACGACAGGTCAGTTGAAGGCGGCCTGCGAGATTTATGGGCACGAGTCGGGACGGCCCGTCGTGCTCCTGCACGGCTTTCCTTATTCGGTGGACGCTTACAGCGAGGTCGGTCTCGCGCTGGCAGCGGATGGTTGGTATGTCGTCGTGCCTCATCTGCGCGGCTTTGGTGCCACGCACTTCAAGAACGATGACATACCGCGCTCGGGCGAGCAGGCGGCGCTGGGCCAGGATCTGATCGATCTCATCGAAGCACTTGGCCTCGAGCGGCCGGTTGTCGCCGGCTACGACTGGGGCGGTCGCGCGGCGTGCATCGCTGCGGCCGTTCGACCGGATCTCGTGCGCGGGCTGGTCAGCGTGTGCGGCTACAACATCTTCGGGCCACCGGTGTTGGGCCCGGTCGATCCGGCCTTCGAGCACATCCTCTGGTATCAGTATTACCTGCACACTCATCGCGGCCGGATGATGTTGGAGCAGAAGCGCGAGGCGTTCTGCCGCTATCTGTGGACGATCTGGTCTGCCGGCTGGAACTTTGACGATGCCACGTTCGCACGCTCGGCGGCCGCGTTCGCGAATCCCGATTTCGTGGAGGTGGTGCTGCACAGCTACCGACATCGCTCGGGTCTCGTGCCCGGTGATCCGGCGCATGTCGACTTGGCGAAGCATCTCAAAAGGCTCCCGCCCATCAGTGTGCCGACAGTCGTGCTACACGGTGATCGGGACTGCGCGCCGCTAGCGATGTCAGCCGACAAGTCGCGATTCACGGGCCCTTATGAGCGTCGCATCGTGCCTGGTGCCGGTCACAATCTGCCGCAGGAAGCGCCCGATGCCATGATCGCCGCGGTGCGCGCGTTGGCTGTCTCATGAGCGAATGGCACTTCCGCCATCTACGGGCACTATCGTGCCCGTCGTGAAGCTGGATGCATCGGAAGCGAGCCACAAGGCAGCGCGCGCAACTTCTTCTGGTTTGCCAACGCGCCCCAGCGAATGAATCTTGCTGTACAGCTTGTACGCTTCTTCGCGATCGAGCCCCGTTCGTCGGAGCTCTTCCTCGAACATCTCGGTTTCCGTTCCACCGGGAGCCACGGCGTTCACCCGGATGGAGTTGCCAGCGGCAGCGCATTCCAGCGCGAGCACCTGCGTCATCGCATTGAGGGCGGCCTTGCTGACGCTATAGGCCGCAAATCCGGGTGTCACGCGGCTGCCAAATGCAGACGAGATATTGACGATGGCCCCTGGCTTGCCGTCCCGCGTCATCACCGGCAGCGCCGTGCGGCAGCCCAGGAATGGACCGCGCAGATTCACCGCCATGTGATCGTCCCAATTGGCGTCATCGGCGGCTACCAGCGTCGAGCCTCGCGTGATGCCAGCGCAGTTCACGAGAATGTTGATCCCGCCATAGATGTTGTCGACTCGCGCGACGGCTGCCTGCCATTGCGCGCCATCCCGCGTGTCCAACGCAATCCCGATCGCTTCGCCTTCGATGCGGGCGACTGCGGCATCGGCTTGCTCCTGCGTACGCGCGGCCAGGGCCACTCTTGCGCCCTCCGCAGCAAAGAGTTCGGCGATGCTGAAGCCGATGCCTTTTGCTGCCCCGGTGATCAACGCCACCTTACCCTGAAGAACAGTCATGACTTTCTCTCCGGTGATGTGATGGTTGATCAAATGATGGTGGCAACGGCTACTGCGATCCAGTAGCCAAAGCGTGGCGCTTCAATCCCGCGCACGGAACAGTGCATTGGCAGTCAATGCCGGCGGCGCGATTGTGGCTATCTTGCACCCCGTCATTTCGCCATTAGCAGATCGCTGCTCGACTCGAGCCCATGAGAGATTCACATGACCATCGACACCATCATTGTCTTTGGCGCCACCGGCATGCAGGGGCGTCAGCAGCCGAAGGAACTGCTCGAGAATGGCTACAAGGTGAGAGTCGTCAGTCGCCAGGCTGAACTGCTCGATGATCCGGCGTTTGCTGGAGCCGAAAAGGTGATCGCAAATTATGACGATCCGGCTTCGATCGATGCGGCGCTCAAAGGAGTGAACGCGGTCTTCTATCAGGCGCAGTCGATGGGCGATGTGGAGCGCGTGAACCGCCAAACGGAAACCGTGCGCAAGGCGGCTGAAAAGGCCGGCGTCGAGCTGATCATCGTCAATTCGAGCATGTGGGCGCCGGACGAGCCTTGCGGCCAATACAACTTCGACGGCGTGCTATCGATGGAAGAAACGATGCGTGCCGGACCGATTCCGGTGATCGTGTTCCGTCCCACCCTGTTCATGAGCAATTTGCATGGCGATTGGGTGAAAGGGAATCTGCGCAAGGGTCTTTACCGCTATTGCCACAAGCCGGATCTAGAAGCGGATTGGATCTGCCTCGAAGACGTGGCCAAATTCATGGTTGCTGCTCTGAAGAAGCCAGAGCTCGCGGGCCGGAAAATTCCGATCGGCGGACCGCAAAGGCTCAAGACTTTGGAAGTGGTCGACATCATCGGCGAAGCGATGGGCAAGAAGCTTCGCTTCGAACACGTCACTCCGCGGCAGTTCGGCGAGGAATTCTGGGAGCTCTGGGGTCCGTCCACCGGCCTCACTCATGATCAATTCGTGGATGGCTTCGACAGCTTCTACACGATGAACAACGAAGACCCACGCCACCCCTTCCAGGCGGACGTGAAAGCAGCTCTAAAGCTTCTTCCGATAAAACTCACGGACATGCGCACCTGGGCCGCCAGGCAAGACTGGAGCTGACGGCGTTGCAGTTGTAGTCATCTACGAAAGCGGCTCGGGACATGGGCACCGTCAACACGCCTGTATAGTTCTCGCATGAGTTACCACATTCTGACCCACGTCTCGCTGAAGCTCGGTAACAACCTCGGTTACAACGAGATGATGGCCAAGCTGGTGCCGGTCATGGCGCGTTTCGGCTGGAAACTGGTGCTCGGGCTGCAGCCGATGATTGGCGACTTCACCAAGCTGATCCATGTGTGGGAAGTTGCGAAGTTCGACGACATCCGGCGGGGCCTGGAGGGCTGCGCCGCGGATCCCGAGGCGCTTGCGGTGCTGGCGCCGATGCCGCAGCTGCTCCACACCGAAGAACTCGCGGTGATGGTGAAGACTCCGTACTCCCCTTAGCGAGCGGCCATGCAGTACACGAAACTCGGAAACACCGGGCTCGTCGTTTCACGGCTCGCCTTCGGGGCCATGACCTTCAGCTCCGGCAATCGGGACCTTCCAGCCGTCTACAAGGTGGAGGAGACAATTGCCGATCGGCTGGTTGGACAGGCACTCGATGCCGGCATCAACTTCTTTGATACCGCGGACGTCTACGCCGGCGGTCAGTCCGAGGAAATCCTGGGTAGAGCGCTGTCGAGCCGCCGCGACGAGGTGGTCATCGCCACCAAAGTGGGCGGCCGCCTAGGCAAGGGCCTGAACGACGCTGGCCTGTCGCGCCGACACATTCTGCAGTCCATCGAGAACAGCCTGCGCCGGTTAGGCACTGACTGGATCGACGTCTACATCGTCCATCGTTTCGATGCTCGCACGCCGATGGAGGAGACGCTGACTGCGCTCGATCAGATCGTGCGATCGGGGAAAGTCCGCTACCTCGGTTTTTCGAACTGGTCCGCGTGGCAGGTGTCGGCTGCGATGGAGATGATGAAGGCGAATGGGCTCGCGCCATTCACTCACGGCCAGATGTACTACTCCCTCATCGGCCGGGACATCGAGCACGAGTTCGTGCCGATGCTGCAGCGGTATGCACTCGGCCTGACCACCTGGAGCCCGCTGAGCGGCGGAATGTTGTCCGGCAAGTATCGTCGAGATACATCAGGCGCCGATGCGCGTCTCGACACGATGGACATGATGCCGATTGACAGGGCAGTCGCTGATGCGGCTCTCAATGGGCTCGAGGCGATCGCCAAGCAGCGCGGCGCGACGCTCGCGCAGGTGGCGCTTGCCTGGCTGCTCGCCAAACGTCACGTGACAAGCGTCATCCTTGGCGCCGCCAAACTCCCGCAGCTCGAGGACAATCTGGGTGCCGCATCGCTCGTCCTGAGCCCGGAGGAGGTTGCCGCGCTGGACGACGCGACTGCGCCCATCACTCCTTACCCTGCATGGTTCCTGCAGCGCTACGGCGACAAGATATTGGAACGCGTGCTGGGCAGTCGCTGAACGGGGTGGCGTTCAATAACCGCCGGCGAGTTTGGTGTGATCCCAGCTGATGTATTCCTTCGCGGCGAAGCGCAGGACGATGCGTTTTGGCACGCTGGCCGCGATGGTCTGCTTTGCTTCCTCGGCAAGCGCCGCACGATTTCCCTCCTTGGCGGCAAGCGCCTGCATGACTTCGCGCGTGAACGCTGCGTCATCGACGACCTCGGCTTCGGCATAAGCCAGGACTGACTTCAGCTCACCGTAATGCGACCCTGACTCCACCAGCAGAGCGCAGCGCGGATCGCGCTCGAGATTCTTCACTTTCTGGCTCTTGCGGAAGGTGGTCACGAGATACGTGTCATTCTCGTCGAACACGAAGTTCATCGGCATAGGATGGGGGTATCCGGTCGGCCCGTTGGAGGTGAGAATCAGGCGCGGCTGCGCTCTCAGGTAAGCGCGGATCTCGTCCATCGTCATCACTATCGCATCGCGGCGGGAGGGCATTCTTGCTCCTTGAGTAACGAAACATGCATGGTGGCGAGCATATGAAAATCGGTGCTGTTTATCCGCAGATCGAACTGGGCGGCTCACCCGAAGCACTCGATGCGATCGGGCGCGCGGTGGAGGCGATGGGCCTCGATCACATTGTCATGTACGACCATGTCGTCGGCGCCGTCCACGCAGGCCGGGAACCGCCGCTGTGGGGCCCTTATACCGAGAACCATCCCTTCCATGACCCCTTCGTCGCTTTCGGCTACCTCGCCGGCATCACCAGGAAGATCGACTTGTACACCGGGGTGCTAATCCTACCGCAGCGCCAGACAGTACTAGTCGCCAAGCAAGCAACGGATGTGGACCTGTTGTCGAATGGGCGCTTGGTCCTCGGCGTTGGTATCGGATGGAACTATGTGGAATACGAGGCGCTGGGGCAGAACTTCAAGACTCGCGGTCGCCGCATGGAAGAGCAGATCCCATATCTGCGACGTTTGTGGACCGAGCATGGCTTCACCTTCAAGGGCGAGTTCGACTCGATCGATCGCGCCAACATCATCCCGCGTCCGTGCCGCATGATCCCGATCTTCGGTGGCGGCTTCTCCACAGCGGCTTATCGCCGCGCCGCGCGCCTGTGCGACGGCTTCATCTTCGGCGGCCAGACTGGCGATTCGCTCC
>CBJNAT010000208.1:0-5804 GCA_966434585.1 uncultured Gammaproteobacteria bacterium
GACGAACCCAAAAGGCCGAAGCTGAAGGTCGTCAAATAGCGGGCTGCCAGCGGGTTCAGGGATTCAATCGCGTACCGGACCACGCGTCACCGCGGAACTCGAACTCGCCCTTGCGATGGATCGTGCGCGTCCAGACGGCGCGATCGTGTGTTCGCGCGGGACCCTCGATCCATAGCTCGATCCGTTCTGGCCACAGGCGGTATCCACCCCAATGCGGCGGACGCGGTACCGAGCCCTCAGTTGCGCTTGGATCGATGCCAAATCGCTTGGCCACCTCGGCGACAGCCTCGACGAGGGCTTGCCGGCTCGCGAGCGGCTCGCTTTGCTGGCTGGCCCATGCACTGAGCCGACTAACCAGCGGGCGTTGTGCAAAGTAGGCATCACTTTCAGCTTCGGGCGACTTGATGACGAGCCCCTCAACGCGCACCTGTCGTTGCAGCGTGTCCCAATGCAGCACCGCGGCCGCGCGCGGATTAAGTTCGAGTTCGCGCCCCTTGCGCGATTGATAGTTCGTGAAGAACACGAGAAAGCCCGGATCGGGCACGAAGTGCCTGCATAGCACGACGCGCGCGTCGGGTCGCCCGTCCGGAGTCACCGTCGCGACCACCATCGCATCGGGATTCGGCTGCACGTTGCGCGCGCGGGCCGCATGAAACCATTCGGCAAACAACGGCCATGGGCTCGCATCGAGCGGTTCGGGAAGGTGATGGTGATCGTTCATGGGTATCTACGAATCCGCACAGCGGGAAGGAGTTCAGTAGCGATTCAGTGCTGCCTTCTTAGCTTCGATCCTGCAATCGACGCAACCGTCTAGCGGAGGATCTATGTTCAATCGCGTGTCTCGTTATCTCAGTGTCGCCGCGTGCGCGCTCGGGATGATGGTCGCTACAGGCGTTCAGGCAGATGACCGGGACGGCTGGCGGCACGACCGGGGATCGCAGCACCGCCCTCATAATCACAGCGAATGGCGACACCACGGGCGCGACCATGATCGCCGCTACCATGACCACCGTGCGTACCGGGGATACCGCAATGAGTGGCGGGGTGTCGACTATCGACGAGACTGGGATCGGCGTGACTGGGGCCGCGGCGGTTACTATCAGCGGCATCGCTGCCACGATCGCCGCCATTACCACCGTGCTCACTTCCACGTACCGACGCGTTACTACAGCCGCAACGTGTACGCCGGGTTTCCGTATCACGGGATCTATCGCGACCGGGGTGCCGAGGCGACCGTGGTGTTGAGCTTCCCGCTATAAAACTGTTCTTCCCCGTTCTTGCGAGGGTGGGGCGCACTCGGTAAAAGGGTGCGCCTTCCACGGTAGATCGCTGGCATGACCCTCGAAGAAATCCGAGCCCGGCTCAACGTTGTCGACCGGCAGCTCCTCGAACTCATTGCGGAGCGTCAGGCTCTTAGCAAAAAAGTGGCCGAAGCCAAGCGTGCGGCCAAGCTGCCGACCCGAGATTTCAATCGCGAGCGAGAAGTGCTATTGCGCGCCCGCGAAAGCGCCACCGAGCTAGGTGTCTCGCCGGATCTCGCCGAAAAAATCTTGCGCATGCTCATCCGCGGCTCGCTGACGACCCAGGAGCGCGAGCAGGTCGTCGCCGGCAATCAAGGGAGCGGCCGCACCGCGCTCGTCATTGGCGGCGCCGGCAAGATGGGCGGCTGGTTCAGTGAGTTTCTGGCTTCGCAGGGCTTTCGCGTCGCCATCGCCGATCCTTCCGGAACGCTGCCAGGATTCGAACACGTGCGGGACTGGTCTTGCGCCTCGCTGGACTACGACTTGATCGTGGTGGCAACCCCGCTCGCTGTGGGCAACCGCGTGCTGCAGGCCCTGGCTCTCAAAAAGCCGCGTGGCATCGTGTTCGACGTCGGATCGCTCAAGACGCCGCTGCGCGAGGGATTGCAGGCATTGAAGGATGCCGGCTGCAAAGTGACCTCCATGCATCCCATGTTCGGCCCGGACACAGAGCTTCTCTCCGGCCGCCACATCATTTTCATCGACCTGGGCAATGCAGAAGCGCTGCAAGAGGCGCAGGACCTATTCGAGGCGACGATGGCTGAGCGGGCAGTGATGTCGCTCGACGAGCATGATCGGCTCATTGCCTATGTGCTGGGTTTATCACATGCGCTGAACATTGCGTTCTTCACGGCTCTGGCCGAGAGCGGCGAAGCGGCGCCCCGCCTCGCGCAACTGTCCAGCACCACCTACGACGCGCAAGTGGATATCGCGACACGCGTGTCCACGGAGAGTCCGGAGCTGTATTTCGAGATCCAGAATCTCAACGAATACGGACGGGAGTCCCTGGAGGCACTGCGCGCTGCCGTCGACAGGCTGTGGCACGCGGTGGCGCAGGGCGATCAGGCAACCTTTGTTCGCATGATGCAGCAGGGGCGCGAGTATCTCGCAGGCCGTGTGCGGGAACGCTGATGTCGAGGCGGGATCTCGCTGCTGAGATCCGTGATCTGCGCGAGAAGATCGCGACGCTCTTGCGTGAGGCCGCCGCGAACGAGCGGTTGCTGAAGAAGAATCAAGCGCGCGAGCTCGAACTATTGCGTGCAGAGCGCTTGCCTGAGCTCTTCGTGGCTCTGTGCCAGGGCTTGCAGCACTCCTACGGTCTCGAGGCGGTGACGCTCGCGCTTGCGGATAAGGAGCACGAGATTCGCCATCTGCTCATGAGCGAGCAGATCGATCCCGATCGACTCGAGAGCGTGCTGTTCGTGGATGCGCTGGAGGCCATTTGGTCACCGTTGGCGAATCTGCAACGCGCCTGGCTCGGCCCATATATCGGGACCGATCACACGAACTTGTTTGTTCCACTTGTGAGCCTCGGCAGCATCGCCGTGGTGCCGCTACGCCGTCACGATCACGTCATCGGGACTTTGAATTTCGGTAGCGCCGACCCGAAGCGTTTCACGCGTCACCTCGCGACCGACTTCCTCGAGCATCTGGGTGTGATCGCAGCGTTCGCATTGGATAGCGCGATCAACCGCGCGCGACTGGTGCGCAGTGGCCTTACTGACTTTCTCACCGGTTGGCACAACCGCCGCTACCTCCACGAGCGCTTGAAAGAGGAGCTCGCCCGGGCGCAGCGCAATCAGTCCAGCCTGACCTGTCTCATCATCGATCTGGACCACTTCAAGCGCATCAACGACAGCTATGGTCATCTCGTCGGCGACATGGCTCTGCGCGAAGCGTCTGTGCGCATCAATCGTGAAATCCGCGGCAGCGATGCCGCCGCCCGGTTCGGAGGGGACGAATTCGTGCTGCTCGTGCCCGATATGAGCGCCGATCAGGCGGTCGCTCTAGCGGAGCGCATTCGCGCCAGAGTGGCCGATAGCCCTTTAGAGGTGGCTGCGGCCCGGCAGCATTGGATGACCGTCTCAATCGGCTTGGCAGCCGTTCGGCCACAGCGCGATACGGACTTGCAGGCGGCTGCCGAATCGCTGCTTGCACGCGCCGATCAGGCGCTCTACCGGGCGAAAGAGTCGGGTCGGAATCGCGTCCAGGTTGCGGAAAATTGAACCTGGCGGGATGTCAGACAAATCCTCTGTTAGGCTACAATTGAGAGTGATTCGCATTAACACAATGGTGGGCCAGACATGTTCATGAGGTTCTTGGGCGCAGGCGCTTGGGCTGGGCTATTGCTGGGCGTAATGGCGCTGACGGGGTGCACCCGGCCGGCCGGCGATCTGGTCGTCTATTCCGCTCGTAACGAACAACTGATCAAGCCGTTGTTCGACCGGTACACGCAGGAGACGGGCCAGCCGGTGCGTTTCGTCACGGACGATGCGGGTCCACTGATCGAGCGGCTCGCGGCCGAGGGCAAGAACACAGCCGCTGACATTCTGTTGACGGTGGATGCGGGCGAGCTCTGGAATGCGGCCGAGCGCGGCCTATTGCAGCCACTGTCATCCGACGTGCTCGAGAAAAACATCCCGGAACACCTGCGCGATCCGAAGAACCGCTGGTTCGGACTGTCGCTGCGGGCACGGACCATTGTTTACAGCACGGAGCGCGTGGATCCGAAGAGCCTGAGCACTTACGAGAACCTCGCCGATCCGACGTGGCGCGGCAAGCTGTGCCTGCGTACTTCGAAGAAGGTTTACAACCAATCGCTCGTGGCCATGCTGATCGCCGAGCACGGTGAAGCGCAGGCCGAGGAGATCGTCCGCGGCTGGGTTGCGAATCTGGCGACGGATGTATTCTCGAGTGACACCCTGCTCCTGGAAGCCATAGCGGCGGGACAGTGCGATGTCGGCCTGGTGAATACCTACTACTACGGCCGCATGCTGCGCGATCGCCCGGATTTACCCGTAAAGATCTTCTGGGCTGATCAGCAGGGCAACGGCACGCACATCAACGTCTCTGGTGCAGGGGTCACCCGGCATTCTCGTCACAAGGATGCGGCCGTGAAGTTCCTTGAGTGGCTCGCCTCGCCCGGAGCACAGCAGATGTTCGCGGGCGCCAATCTCGAGTATCCGGCCACCCCTGCTGTACCCGCGGATACTCTCGTCGAGAAATGGGGCAAGTTCAAGGCGAGCACGATGAACCTCTCGCAGGCGGGCGAATTGCAGGCGGCCGCCGTCAAGCTCATGGATCGCGCAGGTTACCGCTGATGCGCATGTCGGCATGACGCTCGCGCGGTTACGTCCGTCACCCGGCAGCGGGCTGCTACTGTTGCTGGCCTTGCCGGCGCTGCTACCGTTGTTCAGCATCGTCGGCGCCGTGCTCGCGCCGGATCGCGAGGTCTGGAATCACTTGCTCGAGCACGTCCTGCCGCGCGTCACGATGAACACGCTGACGCTCGTGATCGGTGTGGCCTCAACGAGCGCGCTGCTCGGTACGGGGCTCGCGTGGCTGACTGCGATGTGCCAATTTCCGGGCCGACGCTTTTTCGACTGGGCTTTGCTGCTGCCGCTCGCCATTCCCGGTTATGTGCTCGCATTCGTAGCGGTGGGGTTTCTCGACTATTCCGGTCCGCTGCATACGCTTCTGCGCGAACTCTTCGGCACGTCTGCCTTCGTCCCGCCGATTCGCTCTTGGGGCGGCGTTACTCTCGTACTCTCGCTTGCGTTGTATCCCTACGTCTATCTGCTCGCACGCAGCGCATTCATGACGCAGGGACGGCGTGCTGTGGAAGCAGCACTGACATTGGGGCTGAACCGTCGGCAGGCCGCCTGGCGCGTAGTGCTGCCAATGGCGCGCCCCTGGATCGCCGCCGGCGTGGCGCTGGTCACGATGGAGACGCTGGCCGACTTTGGTACCGTCGCGGTGTTCAACTACGACACCTTCACCACTGCGATATATCGCGCATGGTTCGGGTTGTTCTCTGCGCAAGCAGCGCTCGAGCTCGCGGGCGTGCTGATGCTGTTCGTCCTCGGAGCACTGGCGCTCGAACGCTATTCGCGAGGCCGCGCACGATTCCACAGCGGCACACGCGCGGATGTACAGGCGAAGCGCATTGAGCTGTCGCTTCCGCAAGGGTGGTTGGCATGCGCTGCGGCAACGCTTGTCTTTGGCCTGGGATTCCTCCTACCGATTCTCCAGCTCATCGTCTGGACGTTGCGTCATGCACTTGCGGATCTCGACATGCGCTACGCCGGCTTTGCACTGCGCAGCATCGGACTGGCCTCGAGTGCCGCGGTCGTCATCCTCATCGCTAGCATCACCCTTGCCTATATCGAACGCTTGCAGGAGCCACGCACAGTGCGACGCTGGTTCGTACGTATTGCCACCTCAGGGTATGCGATCCCGGGCACGGTGCTGCTGTACACGTCCGAAAGGCTCCAGTTCCGCGCC
>CBJNAT010000209.1:0-5800 GCA_966434585.1 uncultured Gammaproteobacteria bacterium
ACACGCGGTGGCGTTGGTTGTGTAGCAGGCCATTCGAAATCATGGCGCGCACCATGCCAGCCGTCGCTTCGGGCCGCAGTGTGAGCATGTCGCCACTGCGATCTTCGAATGTGTACATCTCTTTCTCGACGATGTCCGTGAACTCGCCGATCGAGCGCTTGAAGAGATCCGTCTTCTCGACGACGGGCACACGCATCTCTTGATAGCCGTACGCCGTGAACAGCTCGCGTGCCGTGCCCTCGAGCTTCTGCCACAACGCGCTTTCGTGTGGCAGCACGTCGTTCATGCCGCGGACGGGGGCGATGTTTTCGGGCTTGGCGGTCAAACAGATCTCCGATGTTGAGTCGGCTAGTCGGTCAGTCAGCTAGTCGGCTAGCCAGAAGGGGGAAGCACCTCTGGCTAGCGGACTAGCCGACTAGCTGACTAGCCGACTAGCCAGCTAGCTAGCTCTTCTGGCTCTGAATCAGTTCCTTCGTCTCGTTCGAGGTCGGGAACTCGTTGCGCAGGCGGCGCGCGTAGTTATCGGCAGCAGTCGCGTTGCCCAGCTGAGTTTCGATACGGTAGCCGAGCCACAGGCCAGCGGCACTGGGGCGCGCAACCTCTATGTAGCGGTCGAAGAAGGCTCGGGCTGACAAGTGATTGCTCTGCCCGAACTCGAGCTCGGCCATCTGAAAGAGTGCCGGGGCATACCGCGGCCTGCGTTCCAGCACCTTGCGAAAATGCGCCTCTGCGCCCTTTGCATCGCCCGCACTCAGGCGGCAATTGCCGGCGTTCATCAATGCGACTTCGGGGGTCTTGTACAGCGGATCGTTCAAGGCCGAAAGCGCCATCTTCTCGCCGCGATCGAACTCGCGGTGCTGACAGAGGACCACCGCGTAGTTGTTGCGTACTTCGGGATTCTTGCCGTCGAGGGAGATTGCACGATCGAAATGCGACTCGGATTTGCGCTGCTCGCCGAGCCGGTCATACAGCAGGCCGGCCGCCGCATGCGCTTTCGCATTGCGCGGATCCTGGCCGAGCGCGCGTTCGATCTTCTCCTTCGCCTGAGCGAGATTGCCTTTACGCAGGTAGTCGACACCGAGCTCGAGATTGATCTCGGCGGCTCGTTCCGGCTGGGCTTTCGGCATCGAGGACTGATTACTGACGCATGCGCTCAGCAGCACGCCCAGCGCGATCGGCATCCACAGCGTACGTTTCAAGACTGCACCGCCACTGACACGAGTTTGGAGCCGAGGCGCACGGTCGTCCGGTCGTGGACCCGCCCGACGAGCTGACCGCAGGCGGCATCGATGTCATCGCCGCGAGTGCGTCGTGTCGTAGCGATCACGCCATGCGTATTCAAGTAATCGCGGAATTGTTCGATCACGGGCGCGGGCGAACGCTTGTACTGCGTACCGGGGAAGGTATTGAACGGAATCAGATTCACCTTCGCGGGGCGGCCCTGCAGGAGCTTCACGAGCTGGCGAGCATGCTCGGGCTGATCGTTCACGCCATCCAGCATCACGTACTCGAAGGTGATGTTGCGGGCGTTCTGTTTGTTGAGATAGTGCCAGCACGCATCGAGCAGCTCGGCGATCGGATGCTTACGGTTGATGGGCACGAGCTGGTCGCGCAACGCATCGTTCGGCGCATGCAGCGAGACCGCGAGCGCGCAGTTCGTCTCCTCCGCGAGCTTCACCATCTGCGGCACGAGCCCCGAAGTGCTGACGGTGACGCGGCGACGCGAAATGTCGAAGCACAGATCGTCCATCAGGATCTCGGCCGCGGGCACGATGTTCCGATAGTTCGCAAGCGGCTCGCCCATGCCCATGAAGACGACATTCGTGACGACTCGGTTATCCGTGCCGGGTTGGGAGCCCAGCTCTCGGTTCGCCAGCCAAACTTGGCCTACGATCTCGGCCACCGATAGATTGCGATTGAAACCTTGGCTACCGGTGGAGCAGAAGCTGCAGTCCATGGCGCAACCCACCTGGCTCGAGATGCACAGCGTGCCGCGACCCGGTTCGGGGATGAAGACCATCTCGATCGCCTGCGGCGGGGGATCAGGCTGTAGGCTGTAGGCTGTAGGCTGCAGGTCAGATGAAGAGCGGGACGCTCCCATGTTCAGTAGCCACTTGCGGGTACCGTCAGCGGCGACCTGCGTCAGCGTGATTTCTGGCGTGCGTACCTCGGCGACTTCCTTCAGTCGCTCACGGAAACTCTTAGCCAGATCGGTCATCTGGTCGAAGTCGCCGACCCAGCGCTTGTAGATCCACTTGATCAGCTGCCGCGCGCGAAACGGCTTCTCGCCCATACCAGCGACGAACGCTTCCAACTCGGCGCGGGTGAGGCCGAGGAGGTTGGTTTTGGGCGGGGTGGTCGTTGGCATGGTGACTGGTGACTGGTGACTGGTGACTGGTAAGACCTTCTTTCCGGTCACCAGTCACCCTTCACCGGTCACTTATTCAGCGTGTCCGCGGGCAGATGTCTGCCTGCGCGAAGAAGAAGGCAATCTCGATGGCCGCGTTCTCGACGCTGTCAGAGCCATGGACCACGTTCTCTTCGATGCTGCTCGCGAGGTCGGCACGGATGGTGCCCGGAGCCGCCTTCTTCGGATCGGTGGCGCCCATCAGTTCGCGGTTCTTCGCGACGGCGTTCTCGCCTTCCAGCACCTGCAGCATGACCGGCCCCGAGATCATGTACTTGACGAGATCCTTGAAGAACGGGCGCTCGCGATGCACGGCATAGAAGCCCTCGGCCTGCGCCTGCGTCAGGTGCGCCATGCGGGCGGCGACGACCTTGAGGCCACCCTGTTCGAAGCGGCGATACACCTCGCCGATCAGGTTCTTCTGCACCCCGTCGGGCTTCACAATGGAAAACGTGCGTTCGAGAGACATGGGAAAAATCCTTGGAAATAGGCGTGAGGCTTGAGGCCTGAGGCGGGAGGCTCGGAAAGGAGCGAACCCGCGACCGCAAGGCGGCGCGAAGTCTACTGGAAATAGGCTGCAGACTGGAGGCCGGCGGAGTGGCTCGTTCTTAGAAACCTCAAGCCGCACACCCCAGGCCCCAGGCCCGTCATTGGCGAGCAGCGCCGATCACACGTTGAAGCTTTCCCCGCAACCGCACTCCCCTTTGGCCTTGGGATTGCGAAATTTGAACGCCTCGTTGAGACCCTGTTTGACGAAGTCGACCTCGGTCCCATCGATGTAGTTGAGCGAGTCGCGGTCGACGATCACCTTCACCCCGCGATCCTCGAACACCACATCGTCGGCAGCGATGTCATCTGCGTAGTTCACGACGTACGCAAAGCCGGAACAGCCCGTCTTTTTCACAGCTAGCCGCAGGCCGAGGCCGTGGCCCCGGCGACTGAGGAAAGATTTGACGCGATCAGCGGCGGCGGAAGTGAGTGCGATGCTCATGTCGGTCGGGGAACGGCTGAGTGAACGGTTGGACTATCGCAAGGATGAGGATGCTGCATCCCATCATCAAGCCCCTGGAGGTCTCGAGCTGCCGCAATGAGACTACGTAATGCATCCTCCAGAATGAGCAGCCGTCCACGTTTTTCGGCAGGCAATGCGAGCACGCGACTCACGGCTCGCCAATTCCACTCGGTAGCCTTCTCGAGTGAACGACCGCGCAGTTCTTCGGACAGGAGCGAGGCTGCGGCAATGGAGTGCGGACAACCAAACGCCTCGAACCGTATCTCATGTAAGCCGCCGCTGAGCAGCTTTGCGCTGAGTCGGTACCGAGCACCCGCCGATTCTTCTCCCGCCGTGGCGAAAACGATATTCCGCCCGGGTGGGTGACACGGTGTATTGCGGGGAGCGCTGAAGTGGTCTTTAACGACCGCGTTGTAAGGCGCGTCCGACATGGCTGCTACGCGACACGCGGGCGCAATTCGCGCAACCTGACGACCTCACGCCGGATGAGGTCCACCGCGGCATCGATGTCAGACTCTGTCGTGAAGCGCCCAAGGCTGAAGCGTAAGGAGCTCAACGCCTCCTGATCCGAACGTCCCAGCGCCCGCAAGACATACGAAGCGGACGCGGAGCCAGACGAACAGGCCGCACCGGCGGACACCGCCAGGTCGCGCAACGCGAACTGCAGACTCTCGCCCTCCACGCCCCGGAAGCAGACATTGAGGATGCTGCACATGCGGCGTTCCGGATCACCGTTCAACTCGATGTCACCCACCTCCGCGATGCCCTCCCAGAGCCGGTTGCGCAAACGGGCAATGCGCTGGGTGTCCTCCGTCAGCTCCTGCAAAGCCACTTCGCAGGCCACACCGAATCCCACCGCCTGATGCGTCGGCAAAGTGCCGGGGCGCAGGCCGAGCTCCTGACCGCCGCCGTACATGAGCGGTTGCAACCCGACCGGCGGCTGGCGGCGCACGTACAGCGCGCCGATACCCTTCGGGCCGTACATTTTGTGCGCCGTCAACGCGAGCAGGTCGATGTTCATGGCCTGCACATCGATCGGGAGCTTGCCTGCGCTCTGCGCCGCATCGACATGGAAGAGCACGCCGCGCGCCCGGCAGAGCGCGCCCACCGAGCTCACGTCCTGGATCACGCCGATCTCGTTGTTCACGTGCATGAGCGAAACGAGCGTCGTATCCGGTCGCAGCGCCGCCGCGATCTGTTCGGGAACGACGATACCCGTCGTGTCGGGCTTAAGAAGCGTGACCTCGAAGCCTTCGCGTTCAAGTTGGTGAAGCGTGTCGAGCACAGCCTTGTGCTCGGTTCGCGCGGAGACTATATGCCGCCCGCGGTGCGCGTGGTAACGGGCGGCACCTAACAGCGCGAGGTTGTCCGACTCAGTCGCGCCGGAGGTCCAGACGATGCAGTCGGGTGTCGCACCCACCAATCTCGCAACCTGAGCCCGGGCCTCCTCTACCGATCTACGTGCCCGTCGGCCGTAGTCGTGCCCGAGGGACGACGGGTTGCCGTGCTCCCCACGCAACCCCAGGCATTCGCACATGCGATCCGCGACTCGCGGGTCGATCGGGGTGGTGGCGGCGTAGTCGAGATAAATGGGCATGGTCGCGGGCGCGCTTCGAACCAGGCTGCAGTGTAGACCGGGTTATGGAGATGGCTACATGAAAGGCGAGAGGCTACGGGGCTACAGGCGACGGCCAGAATAGAAAAAGCCCATTCATCCTTTCGGGGTCGGCCGTGCCAATGGAAACCAGTCAGGCGCTCTCTACTGCAGCGCAAAATTAGTAGCCGACAGGCAAGTTACTGCGCGGTAAGATCGCGCACCTCGGGGGCCGGCGGACCCGTCGTGGTCGCGCGGCATTGGCAATCTGATCCCTAATCGAACGAGAACTACCATGACACAACGAGACGTCTTCGTCGTCGGCGCAGCCCGTACGGCCATCGGTACTTACGGCGGCACACTGAAGGACAAACCTCTGGCGGAGCTCGCCACCCTCGCAGTGAAGACAGCGATCGAGCGTTCGGGTGTGGCGCCGGTCGAAATCGGCCACGTCGTCCTTGGCACGGTGATCCCGACCGAACCGCGCGATGCGTACCTCAGCCGGGTCGCCGCCATGAACGCGGGTATTCCAAAGGAAACCCCGGCGATGAACGTGAATCGCCTCTGCGGCTCGGGCCTGCAGGCGATCGTCTCCGCTGCGCAAACGATTCTGCTCGGGGATGCTGAAGTCGCAGTGGGTGCGGGCGCTGAGTCGATGAGCCGGGGTCCGTACTCACTGCCGGTCGCCCGCTGGGGCGCCCGCATGGGCGACGCAACGCTGGTCGATTGGGTTACCGGTGCGCTGAGCGACCCCTTCCACACGTATCACATGGGCATCACGGCGGAG
>CBJNAT010000210.1:0-5797 GCA_966434585.1 uncultured Gammaproteobacteria bacterium
CTGGATCCGCCCAGCCCGGCACGAAGGGATACGGCGTCTCGAAAATGAAATCCGTGTTGACGTTGGTGTAGTCCTGGAGTCCCGAAGCCCTGCGGTTGAAGTAGCTCGTGACGGAAGTCAGCTCAACACTGCCCAGGTCGGCAGTCGCTTTCAACGAAGGGATATAGAAACGATCGGTACCGTCCTGCTGCAACACATACCCGCTGACGAACCTACCCTTTGAAGCATCGCTGAGCGGCCCCCAGAACGCGCCCGAATCATTGCTTTTCTCGCGTTGATAGAAGATCGACGGATTGATTCGCACGGCTTCGCTCGGCGCCCACAGCAACGACGCACGATAGGCAGTCGTTTCCACATCGTTGACGTCTTTATAGCTCTCGGTGCTGTCTGGCGTCGCCTCGTTCAACGGGCGGCGATCGACGAAACCACCGGAGCGTCGATAGTACGCGCTGACACGAACACCGACCTTGTCCTGTGCCAGGGGCGTACCAAGAGCAGCACCGAGTTCGTAACTGGGATCGCCGTGCTCGGTATACGCCGCCTCGGATCGTGCATAGATCGACTGTTTGTCGAGACTGGGCGTTGGCGTGATGAACCGAACGACGCCGCCCTGGGCACCCGCGCCGAATAGCGTGCCCTGTGGGCCGCGCAGCACTTCGACGCGTTCGATGTCGAAAACTTCCGGAAAGGCAGCGCCAAAGGCCGTTTGCGGTTGCTTGCGGATCTGCACTGCTGTGTCGTCGATGTAGACGCCGGTCGTCGCCGCACCCGAGTCGGAAGAGATGCCGCGAATGGAGATCGAGGTATCGCTGCCGCTGCCAAAAGTGTCGCGTCTGAAGGTGACACCGGGAGTCAAACGCGCGATGTCCTCGGCGCTGCGAACGCCCTGACGATCCATGGTTTCGCTCGTATACGCCGCGATGCTGATCGGCACGTTGCCGAGGCTTTCCTGTCGCTTCGTGGCGGTGACCACGACTTCTTCGATGGGCGTCGTCTCTGCGGCCGCAGTGGTCGCGATCAACGAGGCAACCACGCTCATCCATGCATGCCGCTGGCGGTCGCTCACGTGCGCAATCGCTTTTTGAATCATGGCGCTCCCCATTGAGATTTCTGTAGTTGCCAGCTTAGCAACGAGGGCTAGCAGCGATAGCCGTGCGGATGACCCTGGGGTGTGCCGAATTTGGCACGATCGGATTATTGCTTTAGGGCCAGATTGAACTGCGCCGCAATGGTGTCCAGCACAGCACGAATGTGCAGCGGTACGTAGCGGCGCTCTAGGTACGTCGCCGAAGCAATCAGTGGGGGAATCCCCCACTCTGGGAGGATCTCGACCAGCCTGCCCGCGTTGACCTCTTCGCGGCAAAGGATGCGCGGCAGAATCGCGATTCCTACGCCTGCGAGGGCCATGTCACGCGCCACGACGAGGTCGCTCACGCAAACGCGTGGTTCGACCGTCACCTCCGTTCCGCGATCCGGAGAACGCACGGTCCAGATGCGAGCCTCGAGTTGCTGCTGGAGCGCTATACAGCTGTGTCCGGCCAGCTCATGCGCCGCACGCGGCGCACTCTTGAGCTTCAAGTACGCTGGGCTTGCGAATACTCCGCGCTCCAGTTGGGCCAAGCGCCTCACTGGCAGCCGATCGTTGCGGATAGGTCCGAGATGGATGGCGATGTCATAGGGCTCCTCGCTGACATCGACCCAGCGCGAAGTCTCCTGCACCACCACTTGCACTTGCGGGTGTTGCAAGGCGAAGTTCGCAAGTGCGGGCGTAATCCATAACCCGCCCAGGCCGTAAGCCGTCGCGATCGACACTTTGCCGATCAGCCCCGACTGCAGTTCCGCCACTTCGGTACGTGCATCCTGCACCTCCGCGAATATCCGTTCGCAGTGCCGATACAACGCCTCACCGCTGCGAGTCATCGCGAGCTGATGCACGCCGCGCTTTACCAGCACCGCGCCGATCTGCTGTTCCAGCCGGCGCAACTTGCGACTGATCGAAGTCTTCGGAAGCTGCAGTTGCAGCGCGGCCCGATTGATGCTGCCGCAATTCACCACCCTGTAGAAAAGCACCATCGCATCGATGTTGAACCGCGCCAGATCGTCGTTTTGTGTGGTGGCTGTTGGCGTGACTTTCTTGGGCATGACTTTCGCACTCGACCCCGATGCCAGTCCGCGCGCGGGCGCAGTACGCGACCCAAGCGCAGCGTTACGACACTAGGTTGTATGCCAGAGTGCACGATTGCAAACAACCGCTGGGAACGTCCGCATGCCGGCGCCCATCAGCGGGCGGCTTTCTATTTTCGAGTATTGGTTGAGCCGTGTGTCAGGGGATCTTTCGGCCCTGGCTGCCATCGCGAGGCCGCCTTGAGGAAGCTCAGCGTCTCTCGCTGAACATCCTCGAACTTCGGGCCGACGGGGCCATGGCTCAACTTGACGATCACCATCTGCGTGTCGGGATCGACGAATACGAACTGTCCCTCACCGCCCAACGCGGTGAAGGCACGGGAGCCATTGACGGTCCACCACAAGTAGCCGTAGCCAAGATCAGGTTCATCAGTCTCCTGAGCGCTCGCGGACGTCGACGCCAATTCCTTCACGTAAGCGGTCGGCAATATCTGTTGGCCGTTGGCGCGCCCCTCGTTCAGCATCAATAACCCCAGGCGTCCATAGTCCCGCAGCACGGCATTGAAACCGCCGCCGGTAAATTCGCGCCCCACACCGGGCAGACCATCGATCAAGTAGAAGCCATACGACTCCATGCCTGCGGGCTTCCACACCCGCTCGCTCAGGTAACGGCTCACCGACATCTTCGTCGCGCGTTCTACGACCTTGCCCACCAAGGCAGAATCCAGCGTGTTGTAATAGAACACGCTGCCAGGCGCATGGCGCCGCTTCACTGTGAGCGCGGCGTCCGTAAATCGTGAGCTTGCCTCGACCCATGCGCCCACGTGCGCTCGATAGCCAGACGTGCCAGGCTCGAAGAAGTTCTCGTCCCAATCGACTCCAGATCTCATCTGCAGAAGTTGACGCACCGTGACCCCGGCGTACCCGGTGCCCTCGAGCTCCGGCACATGCTGCGTCAAAGGCTCTTCCACGGATGTCAGCGCGCCATCACGCAAAGCTGCCCCCACCAGCACGGCGTTGATCGATTTCGCGGCCGAGTACGAATTGAAGTGGGTCTGTGGCGTGCTCAGGTTGAAATAGCCTTCATAGACGACCGTGCCGTTCTTGATGATCAAGAGAGCATCGGTGAACGTGCGCTCGATGACGTCCAGAGCAGGACGCCGCACGCCCGCGTACTCATAGGTGAAATCGAGCTGCGCTGGGGCCTGCGGCAACCTCGAAGGATCCGCCCCCGCCTCGACCCGGACGGTGTTGAACATGAGCTCAATGGAGCGGTTCGCCACGATGTTCAGGGGAGGCTCGAACATTTGGCGGCGAAACTCCTGCACGTCTTTGGGATCCGCTGCCCATGCGCAACACACGCTGGCGATCAGTAGCCACAACGGAAAGATGCGAAAGCTCATGGACAGCTCCGTACATAGCGACTCATGGTGTGGCTGGCACCGTTTCGTGCATTTCTGGCAATCGCGGTCTGTCGAGCGGTTTGGGCGTGGAACTCGGCACTGATCGCGAAGTGCGCCCGTGACGCTGCTTCAAACCTGATTGATGAACTTCGTGGTGAGATACGCCTCGAGCCCTTCGATCCCGTTCTCAACTCCATGTCCACTGTGCTTGACCCCGCCGAACGGAGACTCGGGCACCGAGATAGCCGTCGTGTTGATCCCGACCATGCCCGCTTCGATGGCATCCCCCATCAGAGTCGCGGTTCGCAGGTTTTGCGTAAACACGTAAGCGGCCAGTCCATACGGCAAACGGTTCGCCTCTTGGATCGCCTGCTCGAGCGTGCCAAAACGCGTGATCGTCGCGATCGGACCGAACGGCTCCTCATTCATCAGGCGTGCGGACAACGGTACGTCGGTCAGCACCGTTGGCCGGAAGAACAAACCCGGACCTTCCATGCGTTCGCCGCCTTCGGACAATGTGGCGCCCTGTGCTTTCGCATCGGCTATGAGACCGGCCACTGCCTCGGGCCTACGGCGATGGGCTAGCGGTCCCATGCGATTGCGCTCATCGAGACCGTTGCCGACGCTCAATGCGCGCGTACGCTGCAGAAAACCCGCGACGAAGCGGTCGTGAATCCCGTTCTGGACCACGAACCGCGTTGGCGCGACACACACCTGGCCAGCGTTTCGAAACTTGCTCGCGACCGTGAGATCGAGCGCGCGCTCCAGGTCGGCGTCGTCGAAGACGATGACCGGTGCGTGGCCACCCAGCTCCATCGTGGTTCGCTTGAGACCTTTTGCCGCGAGCGCGAGTAACTGTTGCCCGACAGGGACCGATCCGGTGAAGGAGAGCTTGCGAACGATGTCGCTCGCCAGCAGATACTCAGACACGTGCGACGGATGACCAAATACGATCGACAGCACACCATGTGGCACGCCCGCGTCCACGAGCGCTTGAGCGACAGCCAGCGCCGAACCAGGTGCCTCCTCGGGCGGCTTCATGATGCAGGGACATCCTGCTGCAAGTGCGGGCGCGAGCTTGCGCGCGGGATTTGCGATCGGGAAGTTCCACGGAGCGAACGCCGCGACGACACCCACCGGCTCCTTGACCACCATCGCACGGTTGCCCGGGCCCGCCGGTTGCAGCACACGGCCATACGCACGACGCCCTTCCTCGCCAAACCACTCGAGCGTATCGGCTGCCATGCCGACTTCGATACGCGTTTCGTGGATGCTCTTGCCTTCTTCGATCGTGGCGATCCTTGCGATGGCTTCGCAGCGCTCGCGCAGTAGTGCCGCCGCTCGTTTGAGCATGCGCCCGCGCGCGGTGGCGCCGGTCAGACGCCATTCGGGCGCCACTCGGCGGGCGGCTTCGAGTGCACGATCGAGATCGTCATCTGAGGCGAGCGGCAAACTGGCAATGCATTCGCCGGTCGCGGGATTGACGACGTCCTGCGCGTCGCGTCCGCCACCGCTGAGACGCTCACCATCGATCAACAGATACGGGGCTGAATAGTCAGTCACTGCGCTTCTCGCAAGAAAGAATCAACGTGGCAAGTCGCCGTGCGTCGTGGGCAGTGCGCTTCGCGGCACCCAGTTACCGTGCAAACCGGGACGTAGACGCAGCGGGAGATGGGCCGTCGCGATCGGCCCATTGTCCAACCGACTCGCATCCAACACCACGAGTGCAGAGCGATGCTCCTTCGGCAGATTCAGGATGGCCAAGAGATACCCATCCCCCTCGGCAGCCGTGGCGGATCGCGGCGCGAAGACGGGTTCCTGGAACGACGCTGCAGCACCGCACCAGTAGGTTCGCGTTTTACCACTCTGATGATCCATATGGACCAGGGTGTTCATCATGAGACCCGTCGCACTCTTGGCATCACCCAAGTCCCATGGTTTCGTTGCGTCCTGCGAGCTCAAGTAACCGTGCCGATAAGGCTGCATCGCATAGCGATCATCAATGCGCGGAAATTCCCCGACCATGGGGTTCAGAACTTCCAGCTTGATGTCTTCAGCGTCGCCCGCCATGTCGACGCTCATCCGAGTCACCCTCGCGGCAGCGGCAGGTGGATCGAAGGGCGCACCGGTCACGTCAGGAAAGAACGGGAACATGTTGCCTGCCGCGACCGGCATGTCGATGTAAACCTTCGCGCCATCGTTGAACGCATTCATGACGTGCGAGGCAAAGCGTGCCTTGCTGCGAAACCAACGCACGGCCGAACCGTCGG
>CBJNAT010000211.1:0-5765 GCA_966434585.1 uncultured Gammaproteobacteria bacterium
TCCAGAACCAGAAGCGCATCCACGCCGTCCGCCGCTTCCAACACCTCGTGACCCCAGTGGCGCAGTGCTTCGACCGTGAAGTGACGCACGGCCGCATCATCCTCAACCACCAGCACGCGCTTCGGCGTAACCATGCGAATGGTGGGCGATGGCTCGGCAATGACCGATGGCGCCGTGGTCTCGACCAAGCGCGACAAGTAGATCTCCACGTTCGTGCCGCCGCGCGCGACACTCTCCATGTTGATGTGACCACCCGATTGCTGGATGAAGCCGTAGATCATCGACAGGCCGAGGCCGCTGCCATGCCCAACGTCCTTCGTTGTGAAGAAGGGCTCGAACGCCCGCGCCAGCACTTCCGGCGCCATGCCGACCCCTGTGTCGCGAACGCAGATCCGAACGTACTCGCCCGGCGTCATCGGTTGCGCGCTGGCATCGTTCACGGCTTCGAGCCAGACGTTTGACGTGGAGATCGACAACATGCCGCCCTCGGGCATGGCGTCTCGAGCATTCAACGCCAGGTTGAGTAATGCGTTCTCGACGCCATGCGGATCGACGTTCGTCACCCACAGCTTCGGATCGAGCATGGTTTCGACGACGATCGTCTCGCCGAGCGTGCGGCTCAGCATCGTCGTCATGTCGACGATCAACCCGTTCACGTCGATGGGCCGCGGGTCGAGCGGTTGTTTGCGCGAGAACGCGAGTAGGCGGTGCGTCAGTGCCGCAGCGCTGCGCGCGCTCTCCAGCGCATAGCCCGTCCACGTGCGCAACTCAGGCTGATCGAGCCGACGCTCCAGCCTGTCGAGATGCCCGATGATCACCGTCAATAAATTGTTGAAGTCATGTGCGATGCCGCCCGTGAGCTGGCCGACGGCTTCCATCTTCTGCGCCTGACGTAGCTGCTCTTCCAGCTTGCGACTCTCCGTCACCTCGCGAGCACTGAACACGACACGAATCGGTTGTCCGAGCGAGGCTGGGACCGGCACAGCGAACACGTCGAAAGCCATTCCGCCATAGCATTGCTCGAGTCGAATCGGCTGGCGCAGGCGCAGGCACTCTCGGATAGCGGCATTCGTCTGCTCCGCATATTCCCCGAGCACCTCGTCCGTCGTGCGTCCGATGACTTCCTCGCGAGAGCGATTGAAACGCCGCAGCACCGCGGAGTTGAGCTCGTCGAACACGACCATGCCGCTGTCCACCACACGCAGGACGCCGTGACACTCGGCCGAATGATCGAAGAAAAGTCGCAGCTGCTCTTGACTGGCCAGCAACTGCTCCGTGCGTTCGCGGACTCTTTCTTCCAGCTGGGCATTGGCTTGCCGGAACGCATCTTCGGCGAGCTTGCGCTCGGTCACGTCCGTTCCCTGGATGAAAATGCCGCTGACCTCACCGCGCTCGTCCAGCAGCGGTTGCAGCAGCAGATCGAAGTAGATCTTGCTGCCTTCGCTCTCGAGCGCGTCCGGAAACGTGGCCAACAGGTTGCGCCCGACGAAGACACGTCCGTGCAAATAGACATCGTCCAGCAGCTTTGCATAGCCGTTCGTCAGGATCTCGGGGGCCGCTTCGCGCACCGGCTTGCCCACCGGGTCATGCTGGCCAAACAGTTTCAGGAGTCCGGCGTTGGCAGTCACGACGATGTGCTGCGGCCCGCGCAGAACACCGATTAGCCCGGGGGACTGTTGAAAAAGCTGCGCGAGGAGTTGTCGATCTGGATCCGACTCGTTCGTATCTCCGCGGTTCGTGGGCAGCCATGCGACCGATGCGTCCAGCTGATCGACGCCCCCCGCGCTCCTCATCAGCAAGCGCCGCCAGTGATGCAGGTCGGTGATGTCCTTGGCCTCCATCACGATGTACTCCACCCGATCCTGCGCATCCAGCAAGGGTGTGAAATGGTAGCTCCAAAACTGCTCGCGCTTGCCGTCGCGCAGCCCGACACCGACCGGCAACACGGAGCGGATGAGCGGAAGCCTCTGCGGCTTGCCTGTGGATTGCACCGCCAGCAACGCCTCGCGCAACTTCGCACGCGCTTCCACGTTTATCTGTGCACGCGCTTCCACGTTCGCTTCGCGAGGGTTCGAGGTATTGAGCACATCGAGGAAGCTGCGGCCGATGAGGCGTTCGGCCGGCAAACGCGATTCATCCAGGAAGGCAGCGTTCGCCTCCTCGACCGTGAAATCTGCACGCATGAGCAGCAACGGCTGCGAAACCACCTGCATGAGCCGACGCAGCGCGTCCACTGGCGCGCCGCTGTTTGGCGAACCGGGCGCAAGCTTCTGGTCAGCGTCTAGCGGCTGCATGTGGGTGAAGCATTCCGGGGGGCGTGTTTCTCGTTTTCGAGCGCGGACAATGTGCATCATCGGCGCGACACATGCGTACGTGCTTGCACGGACATAGCATCGATTGAACTCAGACGCACTGCAGCGGCTTTTACAGGAAAGTTGCTGGTGACGCCCACCGGCGACACCTATCAAAGGAAACCGTGTGGACTATCTGGATCTGCTGCAGTGGCCCGCGATGATCGTCACCGTCTCCGCCGCGTGGCTGGTTGCCTCCCAGAAGAGCTGGAAGCGTACTGCGGGGTTCTGGGTGTTTCTGTTGAGCAACATCTTGTGGGTCATCTGGGGCTGGCATGACGGTGCACACGCGCTGATTGCGCTGCAGATCGCACTCGCCGCGACGAACATTCGCGGCGCGTATAAAAACGCGCGAACCGGTCAAGCGAGTCTCAGCTCAGCAAAGCAGTAGCGTTGTGACCCGAACTGCGGCGGGCTCACATACACACGCTGACCTGTCACCCTGATCGCGAGCACGTCGCGCATCGCTGGGCTGCCGTAAACGAAGGTGTGGAATTCGCCGTTCTCGCCGCACGGGCATACCTCGGCAGGCAACTCGGCTAGGAACGCCGCATCGTATGTTCGCCCGCAGAAGCGATCGTCCAAGAATCGCGAATCCGTGCACACGACGATGGCTCGGATATCGCGCGCCAGCACTTCCTCAGCCACCTTCGCCCGTGCTTCTCCCCAGAGCGGCAGCACGGGTTCGAGTTGCGCAGCCGCGCACACCTTCTCTTCCCACTCACGGTGCGGCGCGAGATCGATGTCGCCGAACACCATCGTGTTGTGGCCACGCACATGAAGACCCTTCAGGGTGTCTATGAACACGCTTTCGTATTGCTGCCAGGTCGCTGAGGGCGTGAGCAGTTCCAAGCCCAACGCATCCGCCTGCGCCTGCAGGAGCCGTCGCGAGACCCCGTGAGATCGATTGCGTTCACCCGTCTCGTCGAACACGGTGAGCATCGTGCGCACATCGATGCCTCGCTCGCGCGCTCGCAGCAGGGCCAGCATGGAATCCTTGCCGCCGCTCGAGGACCAGCCGGCGATAGGTGTGGTGTGAGGCATAGGGGGAGGCGTGAGGCGTGAGGCGTGAGGTGTGCAAGAGGATGTCTCCTCTTTCCTCAAGCCTCAAGCCTCAAGCCTCAAGCCTCAAGCCTCAAGCCTCAAGCCTCAAGCCATCTCGGTACTGCCCTCAACAATTGCCGCGTATATTCGTGCCGAGGCGAGTCGAACAGCGCTTGCACAGGCCCCATCTCCAGCAACTCGCCCGCTCGCATCACCGCCACCCGATCGGCCAACGCGGCGACGACGCCGAGATCGTGGGTGATCAGTACGAGCGTCTGACCGCGCGCCCGCGCTTCGCGTAGCACATCGATGATCTGCGCCTGCACGCTCACGTCCAAGGCGGTGGTTGGCTCATCCGCGATCAGGAGCGTGGGCTGCATCAGCAGCGCCATCGCGATCAGCACCCGCTGGCGCAATCCGCCCGACAGCTCGTGCGGATATTGACGCAACCGCCGGGCGGCATCGGGGACGTGCACACGCTCGAGCGCCTCCCGAGCTTCACGCAACGCGTCCGCCCGCGAGATGCGCCGGTGCGCTCGCAAGCCTTCCACCATTTGCGTGCCGATCTGCAGGTGCGGCGTGAGCGCGCTCAGTGCGTCCTGAAACACCATCCCGATCCCTGCGCCGCGCATCGATCGCAGGCTGTGCTCGGCGGCACCGAACAGTTCGCGCCCCTCGAAGCGGGCACTGCCCGTCACCACGGCCTGCTGCGACAGCAAGCCCAGGCAGGCCAGAAAGAGCTGTGTCTTCCCAGAGCCCGACTCGCCGACGACCGCCAGACATTCACCCGCGTACACATCGAGACACACCTCCCGTACGGCCTCGGCCGACGGATACCTCACACGCACGTCTTGCAGCTGCAAGATGCTCGTGCTCATAGGCGCAGTTGCGACTCGCGCGGATCGAGCGCATCGCGCAGCGCATCCCCCAGCGTGTTGAGGCTGATCAAGAGGGCGCACAGACACACCGCAGGCACAAGCAACATCCAAGGCGAGGATTCGAGATCGGTCGCACCTTCGGCAATGAGCTTGCCGAGACTCGTGAACGGTTCCTGCACGCCTAGGCCGAGAAATGACAGGAAGCTCTCGAACAAGATGAGCTGCGGAATCGTGAGCGTGGCGAAGACGACCACCGGGCCGCTCACGTTGGGCACGATGTGCCGCCACAGAATGACCGGCGTCGGAACGTTGGCAAGCACAGCCGCTTCGATGAACTCGCGCCTGCGCAGCGACAGTGTCTGCCCGCGCACGATGCGCGCCATCGTCAGCCACCCGACAGCCCCGATTGCAACGAAGATGAGCGGCAGGCTCGAGCCGAACAGTACCGTGAGCACGATGACGAAGAAGATGTACGGCAACGAGTACAGCACATCGACGATGCGCATCATTACTGCATCAATCCGCCCGCCGGCGTAACCGGCGATGGCGCCCCAGCTCACGCCAATGACAAAGCTCACGGCCGTGGCCGCGAGTGCGATGAGCAAGGAAATGCGCACACCGTAGGCTGTGCGCACGAACAGATCGCGGCCGGCTGCGTCCGTGCCCAACCAATGTGCTCCGTCAGATAATGGCGGCACGGCGAAGCGATCCCAGTCGATGGCGTCGATGTCGTGAGGACTGAGGAGCGGCGCGGCCAACGACAACGCAGTCAATGCAATGAGCACGGCGAGGCTCGCACGAGCCCCGCGATTCTGCCGCAGACGCTCCCACGGCCCGCGGCGAGCGACAACGACCTCGATCATCTTCGTGGGCTCACACGCAGCCGCGGGTCGATAACGCCGTAGAGCACATCAACGAGGATGTTCAGCAACACGATCAAGCTTGCGTAGCAGATCACGACACCCATCACGAGCGTGTAATCGCGATTGATCGCGCCCTGCACGAAGTAGCGGCCCACCCCAGGTAGCGCGAACACCTGTTCGACTACGAGGGAGCCCGTGAGCACACCTGCGGTCGCAGGGCCCAGATAGCTGATCACCGGCAGCAGTGCAGGCGGCAGCACGTGCCGGATCAGAACCGTGCTCGTCGCTAAACCCTTCGCTCGCGCGGTACGTACGAACGACGCGCTTAAGACCTCCAACACGCTGCCCCGCATCAGCCGCGCGAGGTACGCTATGAGCGGCAGGGCTAGTGTCAGCACCGGCAAGACACGATACGCCGGCGCATCGTCATCCCAGCCTGCGACAGGCAACCAATGCAGGTGCACGCCGAACGACAACGCGACGTCGACCGTGCGCTTCAGCACGCTGTTGAAGCCGCGAAGCGGGACGTCGTTGACGCTGATCAGGGGCAAGCCATCGAGGTCTTCCAGCCGGGCGCGAAGCGCGATGAACTGCAGCAGATCCGGCACGACATGGACGTTGACGAATTC
>CBJNAT010000212.1:0-5746 GCA_966434585.1 uncultured Gammaproteobacteria bacterium
GGCATCCTCGGGTTCGGGTCGTTCGTTGCACTCACCCTTCTCGTGCTGCGCACGACCGCCATGGAAGTGCAGATCAGGGCCGTCATCCTGCTGCACTGGCTGATCATGGGTGGATTGTTGCTCAAGGCGGAGTGCGTGGCGGTGACATTTGCGTTCTTCGCGCTGTATTCACCGCCGGCGGCGAATAGCCGCAGCGCGTGGTCACGTGAAACTGCGGAGAGACGTCGGAGCTCCGCATGGATCGGCCGCAGGGCTCCGATCGCATGAGCGCAACGTTGTCCGCTGCCGCTACAGCAGTTCGTGGCACGGCCGCACCTGCGCGCCTGCGAATCGGCATCATCGTGACTTGCTACAACTATGTGCAGTACGTCGGCTACGCCATAGACAGCGTGCGCGCACAGGTAAGACCGGCGGACGAGCTCATCGTGGTGGATGACGGCTCGACCGACGGTTCGCGCGACATCATCTCGCGCTACGGCGCTGCCGTTCGCCCGATTTTTCAGGCGAATGCCGGCCATGTCGCTGCGCGCAACGCGGGCTTCGCAGCGTCAACGGCCGACGTAGTGCTGTTCCTGGATGCCGATGACGCGCTGCTGCCCGATGCGCTCGCACAGGTCGAGCGACACTGGTCCGCCGACGCAGCGAAGCTACAGTTCGATTTGGAGCTCATCGACGCGGAAGGCCACTGCATGGGCCGGCGGTGCTGCACCTTTCCGGCGGGCTACGATGCGGCGGCAGTTGCGGCTGAGTTTCTGCGCACCGGCACTTACCGCTGGCCCGTGACGTCGGGCAATGCCTACGCACGTTGGCTGATCGAGCCATTGATGCCCATGCGGCCGCCGCAGTCGCAGGACGGTCTGCTGAATACCATCGCGCCGCTCTACGGACGCGTGATCTCATTGCCGCAGCCGCTCGGTCAATATCGTCTGCATGGACCCAGTGTCAGCCGCGGACGCGTGAGCGTGGGGCGAGTAGCACTTCCCGATTTCTCCCGCAGGATCGCGATCAGACGCGCCGAGCTGGATGTGTTGCGTCAGCACGCGGCTGTACTGGGCGTGTCGCTGCCTGCGGGCGACCCGCTCGATCGCGAGATCGTCTTCGTCAATTACCGTTTGATGGCTCGCAAGCTGCGCGAGCGCTACGTGCGCTGCGAGCATGACAGCACACTACGGCTCTGGTGGCGCGGTATTCGACTTGCTTGGCGTGGCGCCCATCCCCTCACGGCGCGCATTGCCCATTCGCTTTGGTTCTGCGCCCTAACCGTGTGTCCGGCAGCACTGGCACCGGCGCTGATCGAGCTGCGTTTCGATCGTTCGAGTATCCGCGCACGCGTCCTCGATGGGTGGCGCAATCGCTCCGGCGTGAGTCCGCGTGCGGAGCTCCCACGATGAACCCCGAGCGTTTCGATCTGGTAGTGATCGGCTCGGGTTTCGGCTCGCTGTTCTTCGTTGAAGGCTTCCTCAAGAAGCAGCCTGACGCACGCGTGCTGATTCTGGAGCGCGGCAGCATGCACCCGCTCGCATGGCAGCTCGAGCATGGCCGCAACTCGGACATCAGCCACTCGAGCACATTCCGCACGCCGCGTGGCCATAAGAAATGGAATTTCACGATCGCTGCCGGCGGCGGGATGAATTGCTGGTTCGGGCAGACACCCCGGCTTCATCCGAGCGACTTCCAGATGCGCTCACGTTACGGCGTCGCACAGGATTGGCCGGTCGGTTACGAAGATCTCGATTTGTACTACCTCGAAGCCGAAGCCAAGATGTCAGTTGCGGGCGCCGCTGAAATGTCATCGGTTCTACCGCGCTCGGCGCCATTCCCATTGCCGCCACACAAACTCACGGCGGTGGACAAATTGATGGCGCAGGCACAACCGAAACGGCACGTGCCCATGGCGACGGCACGCGCCAGTGCCGCCACCGGACAACGCGGTCGTTGCTGCGCCTCGGCACGCTGCAATCTCTGCCCGGCGAACGCGAAGTTCACGTTCGAGAATGGCTTCACGAATGTGCGCGAATTGCCGAACGTCGAGTTGCGCATGCAATGCGAGGTCACGGCGCTCGACGTCGCAAACGACACAACCATCGCTGCCGTCTACCGACAGGACGGCCAAGAACACACCGTCGCAGGCGAGCTGTTCGTCCTCGGAGCAAACGCGATCCACAGTGCCGCAATTCTGCTGCGCTCGGGCGTGAATCACCCGCTGACCGGCGTGGGCATCCATGAGCAAGTGGGCTACAGCGTCGAGGTATTCCTCGACGGACTCGACAACCTGGACGGCGGCACGATCACCACCGCACTCAACTACTCGCTCTATGACGGCGAGTTTCGCCGAGAGCACGGCGGCGCTTTGATCTACTTCGACAATCGAATGCCATACGGCTTGCGCAAGGAATACGGTCGGTGGCGGCAGTTCGCGCCCCTAGTCGTGGTCGTCGAGGACCTGCCGCAGGATGCGAATCGAGTCACGCTCGACCGCGATGGTATGCCGCTAGTTCTGCACGAGGACATCTCTGCCTACGCGAAGGCGGGCATTGAGCATTCGTGGCAGCAGTTAAGCGACGTACTCGCGCCGCTGCCGGTGGAGCGCATCGAGTTTCGCGACTTGCGCGCGACCGAGTCGCACATCCAGGGCAGCCTGCGTATGGGCGTAGATCCGGCCACCTCGGTCGTCGACGCATGCCAGGTACATCATCGAGTGCGCAACCTCGTCGTGGTCGGCTCCGCCGTGTTCCCGTCGTGCTCGTGTTCAAACCCAAGTCTGACGGTCGCGGCGTTGTCTTTGCGCAGCGCCGCTCTGCTCGCTTAGGAGACCGTAATGAAACCGAGCAAGCACGATCGCTCACCAGGACCCGAGGCAACCAAACGCGGTTTCAGCCGGCGCACGTTCCTGTTCGCGGGTGCGGGCGCTGCGATGGTGCTGGGTTTCGGCGGATGTCAGTGGCAGTTCGGCTTCGCCTCCAGCAAGGCACGTTGGATCGAGGCAGTCGTTCGCAAGAACCTTCCAGGTGCCACCCTCGATGCGTCGTCGCTCGCGCGCTTTGTCGCCACGATGCAGTCCGGTCCGCTAATCGAGTCGCGCGCGCAGGCGCTCGCCGTGTTCGTCGCTCGAGCCGCACCGTGGATGACACAGCGCATTGGCAAGGTGCATAGCGCGCTCGAAAGCCGCGAGCGTCAAGTCCTCACGGAATATTTGCTCGTCAGCAATTTCTTTCAGGTCGGCGACCCGCAGCGTGAGCCGATCGTGTGGTCGGGTGCGCCTCTCGCATGCGGCAACCCGTGGGCTTCGTTTGCATGAGCCGCGCGCCATCGCGACAGGGACGACAGACCATGGTGCTAAGGATGAATCGTGGCTAACGCTATGCACACCGGCCAGGCACGCGACATCACTCCGAAGCTCGAGGCAGAGCTCCTCGTGTCGGTGATCATCACGAACTACAACTACGGCTCGTATGTGGGCCACGCCATCGAGAGTGCCTTGGCTCTGGATTGGCCCAACGTGGAAATCATCGTCATCGACGACGGCTCGACCGACGACTCGCGCGTCGTCATCGCTCGCTACGAAGACCGGATCACGACGATCCTGCAAGAGAATTCGGGCCAGCTCGTGGGTACCAACAAGGCCTTCGCGTTATCGCGCGGCGAGATCGTGATCATGTTGGACGCGGACGATTTGCTGCACCCAGCGTTGATGCGCGAAGTGATGGCTGTATGGACACCGACCACCAGCAAGGTGCAGGTGCAGATGCAGACCATCGATGCCCAGGGCCGCTCGTTGGGTTCGTTTCTGCCGCAGTACCACATCGTGCCGACGCCTCGCCAGATCAGAAACTGGTCGGTCGCTGGAGCTGCGTACCCGACACCACCCGGTTCGGGCAACGTCTATGCGCGTTGGTTTCTAGAGCGAATTTTCCCACTGCAGGACGTCTGCGGGACGGCGCCCGATTCTTACTGTGTGTCGACGGCCCCTTATTTTGGCGACGTGCACACCGTTCCCAAGCCCCTGGTTTCCTATCGCATTCACGGTCGTAACCAGGGCGCGCTCAGCAAGCTGGATGCTCGACAGTTCGCGCGTCAACTCACGCGAGCGCAGCAGCGTCGCGCGTACGTGCAACGCATCGCGGCCCAAATGGGCGTGCGCTTGTCGCTACGGGCCATCAACCGCAGCCTGACTTATCTGTGCTGGCGTGTCGCGTCGCTGGTAACAGGCCGTGACGCGCACCCCGTACCGGGGGACTCCCGCCTGCGCGTGCTGGGGGATGTGACCGCGGCATTCTTCAGGCCGCAAGGTTTCACGATCAAAGCGCGATTGACGATCGTGCTGTGGGCTTGGGCCGTGTGCCTGACTCCGCCGGGTCTCTCACACAGCCTGGTGGCGTGGCGCTTCGCGCCGGGATCACGGCCAGCAGGATTGCGCGCTGCGCTTGCGAAGCTCGGAGTGGTCCGTGTCTGAGCACAAGGAACTGCAAGTCATGGCGACGCATGCTGGCAAACCTGCGCGTTCGTGCCTCGACGCGGTCGCGTCTGGCACATCCCCGGCGCAACCGAGCACGTTCCGCTGCCTGCTGATCGATCCCTCGCTCTACACCGCGCCCTACGACGCCGCGTTGACGGCCGGTCTGCTCGCAGCCGGCGTGCAGCCTCTCTGGGCAACCCGACCGACGCGCCCCGGCGATGAGCCAGAGATCCCACCTGAGCATGTAGTGCCGCTGTTTTACGCGCGCACAGACAGTGTCGTTGGACCGGCTTGGCTGCGTTCAGTTGCGAAGGGCATCTCGCATCTCTTCGGCTTGATGAGGCTGATACGGTTGATCCAACGCGCGCAGCCTCATGTCGTGCATGTCCAGTGGGCCGTGTTGCCGCTGATCGATGCCGCGGCGCTGTGGCTCATTCGACTGCGACGGCCGCTCGTCATGACGGTCCATGATCCGACACCCTATAACGGCCAGCGACTGTCGTGGCTACAGCAATGGGGCTTCGACTTGCCCATCTTGCTGGCCGATCAAGTCATCGTGCACACACGCTCGGGCCGTCAGAGATTGATCGCGCGCGGCATCGATGCCGGCAAGATCAGCGTCATTCCTCACGGTCCGTTGCGCTTACGCGCTGCGCCGCAGCCGCGGCTGAGCGATGCCGAGCCGCGCTGGACGTTCGTGCTGTTCGGCGAAATCAAGCCATACAAGGGACTGGACGTGCTCGTCGAAGCGATCGAACGCTTAGCCGATGAGGTGCGCCAACGACTGCGCGTGGTCGTTGCGGGGCGTCCTCGCATGGATCTCGCACCGATCCTTGAACGCATCGAGGCCCTCGGACTGCAAGCGACAATCGAGGTTCGCGCGCGGCGTCTCACGCATCAGGAAGTGGCGGATCTGTTCGCCGAAGCCGACTGCTTTGTCTTCCCATACCGCGAGATCGATGCGAGCGGTGTGTACTTCCTGACGAAAGCGCTCGGTAAATGGCTGATCGCGAGCCGGGTCGGCGTTTTTGCCGAGGACTTGGTGGAAGGACGAGACGGAGTGCTGATCCCGAGCGCAGATCCGGACGCACTGGCGCGCGCGCTCGAGCATGCGACGCTCACACGGCCCGCTGCGGCGACGCCGGCAATTGCAGACTCCTGGCACGACATCGGCCATTCGACGCGGCTCGTGTACGAGCGTGCCCTCAGCTCGGCAGAAATTTCGTTGGCTCCGCACCATCAGGGCCGCGCCGATGCTTGACACCCGTACCTGTCGTTCCGGTGCCGTTT
>CBJNAT010000213.1:0-5741 GCA_966434585.1 uncultured Gammaproteobacteria bacterium
AGGCGAGCCTCGAGTCGGAGAGTTCCGGCTTTTCTTCTGCTGTGGATCGGCTGTTGTCTGAGTGCACCAGCGCCTGCCGAGTCCGACCGCAGCGCAGTCTCGACCGACCCGTCCCCACCCCGCATCGGCCTCGTGTTGGGTGGCGGCGGAGCACGAGGCGCGGCGCACATCGGTGTGCTGCGAGTGCTCGAAGACTTGCGCATTCCCATCCATTGCATCGCAGGCACGAGCATGGGTGCGCTCGTCGGCGCGGCCTACGCGAGCGGTATGAGCAGCCGCGAGCTCGAGCGACTCGTCACGTCGATCAACTGGGCCGAGACCTTCGGCACAGCGGGAAGACGAGCGCTCACGCCCATCTGGCTGAAGGAAGAGAACGCGTCCTACAGCAACCAACTCGAGTTCGGTCTGAAGAAGAACGGCCTGCTCGCCCCGGGCGGGCTCGTGAGCAGTCAGCAGATCGAATCGATTCTGCGCTCGATTGCGGGACGCGCGCGCCAGCAGCGCAGCTTTGACGACCTACCGATTCCGTTTCGCGCGATCGCAACGGACATCGCCACGGGCGAGATGGTCGTGCTCGATCGCGGCGATCTCTCGCTTGCAATGCGCGCGAGCATGGCCGTACCGGGAGCGTTCGCGCCTGTGCAGATGGACGGACGCGTGCTCGTCGATGGCGGGCTCGTGCGCAACCTGCCCGTGGACGTCGCGCGCGGGCTGTGCGCCGACGTCGTCATCGCATCTTCGTTGACCAACCCAGAGCGCGGCGCCGACAGTTTGCAATCCGCGCTGGCCGTCGTATCGCAGATGGTCGCGCTCATGACGAAGAACAACGAGCGCGAGCAACTCGGAAGCCTCACTGCAGCGGATGTCCCCGTCCTCATCGCCTTGCCCGACATGACATCGGGCGACTTCGACAAAGCGCCATCCGCAATTCCACTCGGCGAGCAGGCCGCTCGCCGCTTGGCGAAGCAGTTGGCCGCACTCAGCGTTACGCCTGAAGCTTATGCCCGATGGCGGGAAAACATCGCTGCAGCCGAGCGAGCAGCTCCGCAGGCGCCGACACTGCGGCGAGTCGAAGTCGCGCAACTCCCACGGGCAAACAATAAGGTCATGGCGACGCTCGTGCAGAGCCGCAGCGGCGAGCCACTGAACGACGCCACGGTCGTCGAAGACGCGCAGCGCATCTTCGCGCGGGGCGACTTCCAGTCCGTCGACTACAGCATCAACGAGACTGACGAGGGCGTCGATCTGACGTATCTGCCCGTCGAAAAGTCCTGGGGACCCAACTATGTCCGCTTCGATCTCGGATTGATGTCGTCGATTGGGGGCGAAACCGGATTCATCCTGCGTGGCGATCACACGCGCACGTGGATGAACTCGCTCGGCGCGCGTTGGCACAATGGCGTGCAGCTCGGACGCCGGATGGAGGTGGAGAGCGAGTGGCTGCAGCCACTCAACCTGCGGCAATCGTTGTTCATCAATCCGCAAGTGCGGCTCAGCCGCGAGCAGCAGGACTTGTACGACGATGGCGATCGCGTTGCGAGATACAAACTAAAGGCCGGCGAGGCGCGCGTCGAAGGCGGAGCAGCGTTCGGCAACTGGGGTGAGTGGCGGCTCGGCTTGAAAGCGAGCCGCACCGACTATGAAGTCGATACCGGCATCCGCCTGCTGCCTGAGTCGAGCAACGTCGATGCAATCGGCTGGACCTCGCGCCTGCGCATCGACACGCGCGACTCCGCATTCGTACCGACGCGCGGTTCGTATCTCGATCTCAACTTCTTCGCCGCGGACAAGAACATGGGATCGCAGACATCGCATCAGCGCGGCGAGCTGTTTGCACAGCACGTGATGCCGTTCCGCGACGATCTGCTCTACGTACAGCTGAGCGCAGGCTCTGATTTCAGCAGCGGCTTGCCTAACTACGATCTGTTCACGGCGGGCGGCGCCGGTCAGCTCGCCGGCTTCGAGCTCGAGGAGTTGCGCGGGCGCGAGTACGCGTTTGGACGCCTCGCCTATCTATGGAAAGTCACCGACCTGCAGACGCTGCTCGGCCAGGCGCTCTACGCCGGCGTGAGTCTGGAAGCAGGCAACATGTACGATCGCATCGACAACACCTCAGCCAGCGGTGCAATCCTGGGCTCGAGTCTGTTCTTCGGCGGTCGTACGCCCCTTGGACCGTTGCTCGTGACCTTCGGACTTGCCGAAGGCGGACACAGGGCTGCTTACATTCAGCTGGGGCGGCCGTTGGAGGAACGCTGATCGGTGCTCGGCGTGCATTCGTTGCGCGGTCATCAGCCTGCGTCGCATGCCTCCGATACGGATGTCACCGGAACGCGCGCACATCGATAGTTGCCAAAAAGCTCTGGAGCTCGCGGAGATGATGCGCTCGCTCATTCTTGTGCTACTAGTGGTTGCAGGCTGTTCGACGGGTCCCACCATCCGCAGCCATGTAGATCCATCCACCGATGTTTCACGCTACCGAACCTTCGGCTTCTACGACGCCGCGGTTACCGGCCAGAGTGGCTATGCAACTTTCTTATCCACCTACATTCAGAATGCGGTCGGCGAACAGATGCGCTTGCGCGGCTACCTGCCGAGCGAGAATCCCGAGCTGCTGATCAACTTTCACCTCCAAACCGCGGATAAGGTGAGGGTCGATAGCACGCCTGCGCCGGCGTACTACGGCTGGCGTCGCGGTTACGGCTGGGGCTCGGGTATGGCGTACGAGACCGAAGTCTCGACGTACACGCAGGGCACGCTCAACATCGACGTCGTCGACCGCCAGCAAAACCGTCTCCTGTGGGAAGGAGTGGCGGTGGGTCGCATCCGGCAGAAGGCCGTCGACAATCCTGAGCCGGTCGTCAACGCGGTGGTTGCAAAGATCTTCGAGAAGTATCCCGGGCGAGCCGCAGCGCCCTAAAGCCAGCGCCCTCCAGCGCACCGTGCATACCCGCCTTACTTATTGAGGCCCTTCCGAGCGCTCGCTAGCCTGCCGGCAACACCATCTCGCAACAAAGCCGTCATGAACGCGGAATCGGCGCGCCTCGCAACATCGAGAGACGGTATCCCCTGGAAGCAATGGGGCCCCTATTTGAGCGAAAGGCAGTGGGGCACTGTGCGCGAGGACTACAGCCACAACGGTGATGCGTGGAACTACCTCACCCACGATCACGCTCGCTCGCGCGCCTATCTCTGGGGCGAAGACGGCATCGCCGGCATCAGCGATGACAAGCAGCGCCTGTGCTTTGCCCTCGCTCTTTGGAACGGTCGCGACCCTATTCTGAAAGAGCGCATGTTCGGGCTGACCAATAGCGAGAGCAATCACGGCGAGGACGTGAAGGAGTACTACTTCTATCTCGACAGTACGCCAACGCACTCGTACATGAAGCACCTGTACAAGTATCCGCAAGCGGCCTATCCGTATAACGATCTCGTGCGCACATCTGCGCAGCGCGGTCCCAACGAGCCCGAATACGAACTGCTCGATACCGGCGTGTTCGACGATGACCGCTACTTCGATGTGTTCACCGAATATGCGAAGCACAGTCCGGATGACATCGCCGTGCTCATCACGATCGCCAATCGTGGTCCGGAGCCTGCGGAGCTCACAGTGCTGCCGACGCTCTGGTTTCGCAACACGTGGGCTCAGGATGCGGCCATGGAAAGGCCGCGGCTGGCGGTCGTGCACGAATCCGAACACGTCGTTACCGTTGCCGCTCGGCACGCTGTACTCGGCGACATGTATTTGCACTGCGAGCCACCCGCTGAGCTGCTCTTCACGGACAACGAAACGAACGACCAGCGTGTGTTCGGGGCGCGCAACAAGAGCCGCTGGACGAAGGACGGGATCAACGACTATGTCGTGTTCGGCAAGAGCGATGCTGTCAACAACGAGCGCGTGGGCACGAAGATGTCCGCCCTGTATCGCGTGCGCGTGCCCGCCGGCGGCTCCGCGCGACTGCATCTGCGCCTCTGCAGGGAACGAGAAACTGACGAGGACTGGATCGATCGCGTCGAGCGGATCGTAGCCTCGCGACTCGGCGAGGCAGATCTCTTTTACGACGAGCCGTCGAGCGCCTTCAGTAGCGACGAGCGCCGCGTGTTCAGGCAATCGCTGGCCGGCATGTCGTGGAGTAAACAGTTCTACTACTACGACGTGCAGCGCTGGGCAATCGGGCACGACATCCCACCGCAGGCACTACGCAATCGCGAATGGCTGCACATGTGCAACGAGCACATCATTTCCATGCCCGACAAATGGGAGTACCCATGGTACGCAGCTTGGGATCTTGCCTTCCATGCAGTTGCGCTCAGCATCGTGGATCAGCAATTCGCGGAAGAGCAGCTGGAGCTCATGCTGAGCTCTGTCTATCTGCACCCTAACGGACAGATACCGGCGTACGAATGGAATTTCAGCGACGTCAATCCGCCCGTTCACGCCTGGGCGCTGCTCTTCATGCACTCGCTGGGTAAGCGTCGCGGCGCGCCGTTGAGTCACGACTATCTGCGGATCATGTTTCATCGCCTGACGCTGAACTTCCAGTGGTGGGTGAATCGCAAGGATCAGAACGGCAACAACGTCTTCGATGGCGGCTTTCTGGGGCTCGACAACATCGGCGTGTTCGATCGCAGCCGGCCGATGCCGGGCGGCGGGTCGCTCGAGCAGGCGGACGGGACGGCATGGATGGCGTTCTACAGCCAGACGATGATGTCGCTTGCGCTGGAGCTGGCGCAGACCGATCCGCTATATGAAGAGATGGCGTCGCGCTATTTGGAGCACTTCCTGTGGATCGGCGCCGCGATGGATGAGGAAGGCAATGTCGACGACGAGCTCTGGGACGAACAGGACGGCTTCTTCTACGACGTGCTGCTGCTCCCTGATGGCTCGGGGCAGCGTCTGAAGATCCGGTCGATGGTCGGGCTACTGCCGTTGTTCGCGACCATGACCGTGGAGCAGCACGTGCTGGATCGAGCACCCAACTTTCTTGCGCGCGCACGGGAGTTCGTCCGGCGACATCCGCACGTGGTGCGAAACATCGCCAGCATCGAGAAGCGCGGCGTGCAGGATCGACGGCTGCTCGCGGTCGTGAGCGAGACCAAGTTGCGCCGGATGCTCGCGCGCATGCTCGACCCGCAGCAGTTCCTCAGCCCGTACGGAATTCGCTCGCTGTCCCGCGAGCATCTTGAGCGCCCCTATTCACTCGAGGTTGACGGCCAAGTTCACACCGTCAAGTACACGCCCGCGGAATCGGACACGCGTATGTTCGGTGGGAATTCGAATTGGCGAGGCCCGATCTGGTATCCGGTGAACGCACTGATCATTCGCTCACTGCTGGAGTTCTACCGCTACTACGGGGATGACTTCACCGTGGAGTGCCCGACCGGGAGTGGCAACCACATGACCCTGTGTGAGGTCTTGAAGGAACTCTGTCATCGCCTGAACTCCACCTTCTTGCGCGACGCGGGCGGTCGGCGACCCGTCTATGGCGGCACGAAGAAGTTCCAAACGGATCCTCACTGGCGCGATCACCTGCTGTTCTTCGAGTACTTTCACGGCGACGACGGCGCGGGACTCGGCGCCTGCCACCAGACCGGCTGGACAGGGCTCGTTGCTTGCTTCCTGCAGATCGAAAGGCTGTGGTCATCCGAGGCTCTGCTGTCGTTCGATCGCTTCACCACCGATGCCATGGAGGACTACCCGCATGCGGTGACTATTCGGCCAGGTGCCGAGAGCGCTGCCCCTC
>CBJNAT010000214.1:0-5697 GCA_966434585.1 uncultured Gammaproteobacteria bacterium
CGCTATTGCGCCATGGCGGTGCTCGCCAAGGGCTTGACGATGGGCGTGTTCGGTCTATCGGTCGTCGCGACCGTGGTGTGGCACGCGCTCAGGGGGACGATGCTCGAGCATCCGGCGCACCATGTACGGATTCGAGAGCGAGCCGTTGTGCACGAGACAGAAGTCGTGTCCCGCTGTGAACGGATGCGCGTGAGCGGGCGTAACGGCGGATTCCGTCGCCATGCGAGTGTGCGCGACGACATGACTGCCGCGCAGATGTTTGAAGCCATAACGTTCGGCGACGCTCGCTGGTGTACCCGTCTCCTTATAAAGATCGATCGACTGGCCGATGGAGAGCACGTTCAACGCAGGCCAGCGCGACTTCAACAGCGTCGTCATCGCGTTCGGCTCCGCACTCGTCGTCAGCACGGCGTGATTGCCCGTCACTCGCACCTCGTGCTCCGCGGGCCATGACGCGATGAGGTCATCGAGGAGCTGTTCCCAATCGACCGCCGCCGCGCCCGAGTACAAGCTCAGTTTGTAACGACCGTCACCCGCTGCTTCCGTGAACACAGCGAGCCCCGCAGAATCAGGCCCACGATCGGTCATACCGACGAGCATCGGTACCGCGAGCTCGCCAAGACGATCGCGCCAGGAGGGGTTTTTCAAGAGTAGTCCGACGATTCCGCACATGTGATCACCTGTCAGTCGGCTAGCTTGCTAGTCGGCTAGTCGGCTAGCCAGAGAAGGAGGCGCTTCTGGCTAGCAGACTAGCTACCTAGCCGACTAGCCGACCGCTAAAAGAACTCCAAATACCGCCGACACTCCCAATCCGACACATGTCGCGAGTACTCGACCCACTCCATGCGCTTGAGTTCGATGAACTCTTTCGACAACTCACGACCGAGTGCCGCGCAGAGCACTTCGTCGCGTTCGAGCTCGCCAATGGCTTCGAGCAGGTTCTGTGGTAGCAAGCGGATGCCGCTGGACTGCAGCTGCTCGCTCGACCACTCGTACAAGTTGCTGTTGTTCGGCTTGCCGGGATCGAGCTTGCGTTCCACGCCATCCATGCCGGCAGCAACGATCGCTGCGGTGGCAAGGTACGGATTGCAACCGGAATCGGGCAGCCGCAGCTCGAGACGACCGCCCGGGATGCGCACACACGCCGTGCGATTGTTGTCGCCATACGCGACATAGGCCGGCGCCCACGTCGCACCCGACAGCGCGCGACCCACGACGAGCCGCTTGTACGAGTTCACGGTAGGCGCACAGATCGCCGCGAGTGCGCGTGCGTGCTCAAGTACGCCACCGAGGAAGTGATAGGCCAGTTGCGACAGGGCCAAGCCGTTGGGATCCTGCGCGTCGTAGAAGAGGTTCTTCGTGCGCTCATCGCCCATCGAGATGTGGAAATGCGCACCGCTGCCCGTGCGTGCCGAGAACGGCTTCGGCATGAAGCTCGCGATCATTCCGCACTCGCGTGCAATCTCGCTGGCCGCCATCTTTACGAGAATGAAGTTGTCGGCGCTCTTCAATGCATCGGCATAGGTGTAGTTGACTTCGAACTGGCCGTTCGCGTCTTCATGGTCGATCTGGTAGACGTCGACACCAACACTGCGCAGCGCGGTCACCATCTTGTCAAGGAAGGTGCTCGCGCGCGATAGACCCTTGTAGTCGTAGCAGGGCTTTTCGAGCTCATCGGTCGCGTCGTAAGGCGCGAGCGATGAATCCGCCTTGCGCGTGAGCAACATGAACTCGGGCTCGATGCCGGTGAACAGCTTCAGCCCGCGTGCTGCGAGCTTGTCGAGCTGCGTCTTGAGCGCCACGCGCGAGCAGTACGGATAAGGTTTGCCGTGCACATGGCCATTGCAGACGATGCGCGCATAGCCCGGCATCCAAGGCACTACGCTCAAGGTATCGAGATCGCCGACAGCCATGTAATCGGGACCGTGTGGCCCCATCCCGAAGCCCCACAACGCGAATCCGGCGAAACCGGCGCCATCGGTGAGCACCATATCGAGATGCTCGACCGGCACTGCCTTGGCTTTCGCCACCCCATGAATGTCGACGAACTGCGCCAGCACGAAACGAATCTCGTGTTTGCGCAGGAAGTCCCTCGCCTCTTGAGCGTTCATGCATGCTCCTCAGCGCGCGATGCGCTCTATCGTGGGCGGCAAGCGTGGCGGCGCGGCCAACTGCCCGAGCCCGAGAATGACCCCCGAGTGGTGTGCGATCACGTCCTTGAGAGTGGTCCATAGATAGGCGCCGAAACTGGGATCGCACCAGATTCGGTAGCGGCTTTGATCGCCGTCGGCTTGTGGAATCACGAGCACAGCGACGCCGGCCATCATCGTGAGCACGGCATTGCGCTGTTGTCTGTCGATGCGTGCGAAGTCGACGTTGCACACCTCGGTCAAGGCGGTTGCAGCTAGTGCTCCACCGAGGGCGAACTCGGCGTCTTCGCGTAGCACCGGATAGACACCCGCGACATCGGTTTGTAGTTGCGTGCCGAGACGGTGGATGCATGTGGCATCGCCCGCTTCTTCGAGTAAGAACTCCGTGTTACCGAGTCGGGCGATCAAGCTCCAACCATCGCTGTCGGCGGGCAGCACGGACCAGGTGTTTGGATCTTCGGGCACGGGTAGATCATGGGCACGCAACCACTCCATGGCCGCTCGCCCCTTCAATCCGCAGCGCATCAGGGGCGAGACGTCCGTCAGCCACAGCTCGTCAGCCCTCATGCGGCCTCCGACTGCAGTTGCCGGCGGTTGTCGGCGTCATAGAAGGGTGTCGGAACGACTTGGGCCGTCGTCATTTGTCCGTTCGACAAACGCACGCGCACGCTCTGGCCGATGCTCGCGAGCTCCGGCTTCAGCATGGCGAGGGCGATCGACTTCCCGACCGTCTGCGAGCGCGCGACGCTGGTAATGCGGCCGGCGATCGAACCTCCTTCGATGATCAGATGCGACTCGCGCACCAGTGCTGTCGAATCTTCGAGCACGAGGCCCGTGAGCAACTGCTTCGGTTCACGAGTCTCGAGGATGCGCAGCGATCGCTGCCCAACGAAGAAGGGCTTGTGCATCTTCACGGCCCAGCCGGCACGCGCTTCGAACGGGTTCGTGAGGCCATCGGTGTCCTGGCCGATGATGAAATGGCCCTTCTCGAGCCGCAGCACCCGCTGCGCTTCGACCCCGAACGGCGCGATGTCGTGTGCACACCCGGCACGCAAAAGCTCACTCCACACGCGCGCTGCGTCGCCACGCGCGATGTGGATCTCGAAGCCCAGCTCGCCGACGAAGCCGACGCGCAACACCAGCGCGAGGACGCCCGCGATGTGTGCTTCGCGCGCGCCGAGGTGGGGAAAGCCTTCCTCGGATACATCCAGCGTCGTGAGTGTCTTCAATAGCGCTCGGCTCTGCGGTCCCGCGAGATTGATGGCAGCGCGATGGCCCGTCACGTTCACGAGCGCGCAGTCGAGGCGCCACATCGCCGCGTAACGCAGCAGCTCCCGATACACAGTTGCCGCATTGCCGGTCGTCGTCGTGAAGTAGTACTTCGATTCGGACATGCGCGCGATCACGCCGTCGTCGATGATCGTGCCCGCCTCATCCAGCAGTAGCGCGTACCGGGTCGTGCCCGGTTTCATGTCCGAGTACAGGCCCGCGTACGCACGATCGAGAAACGTGCCCGCTTCGCGCCCATAGATCTCGATCTTCCCGAGCGTGCTGACGTCGATGACACCGACCGCCTTGCGCACAGCGGCGACTTCCATGTCGATGGCAGCGTCGCGCGAGAGACCGCTACGCACGTAGTATTCGGGCCGGCGCCACTGGCCCGCGAGCATCCATCGCGCGCCACGAATTTCATGCTCTGCTTCGAGCGGACTCGCACGATGTGGATAGAAGGCCCGGCCGGCGAGATGCTTGAGCGGCACCGGGTGCACCATAGGGCGTGCCGTCGTGAGGCCGATGCGATGCAGCGAGTCGCCGCGCCACTCAGCGAGCACGCGCGCGGCGTTGATGTTCGAATGTTTTCCTTGCGAAGGCCCCATCCCCACGGTGGTGTAACGCTTCAGCAGCTCGATGCTGTCGAAGCCTTCCTTCGCGGCGTTCTGCAGGTCCTTCACTTGCAGGTCTTCGTCGAAGTCCACGAAGTCTTTGCCCCGCGGATGCGCCACGATCGGCGGTATGGCACTGCGTTGCTCGCGCGCTGGGCCCGCGTCTATATCCGCACTGAACCCGGCGTGTACCGCGGCGCATTTGCCAGCGCATTCGCCGTCGAGGATCTTCGCGTCGAGTCCGAAGATGCCGTTTGCGCGCCCAGCCACGAACATGCCGGCAGGCGGATCGACGGGAATGTGCTGCTGCGTGCGCTCATCGAAGTGCACATAGCCGCCAGCTTGTAGATAGAGCTGCAACGCGGGCGTGCAGCCGAAGCTCGTGAGCAGCGCGTCGCAATCGGTCCACGTTGCCGTCGGCGCATCGACGTGTGCGCTGAAGCTCGGTTTCAAAAGAATCTTCTTCACCGCGCCATCGCGTCCGGCCCGCGCTTCGATCACGCTGAGACCGCGGCGAACGTTCACACCTCGGCGTATGAGCCGCTCGAGGAACGGCGGCTCGCGTTTCGTCGCGCGCGTATCGATGAGTTGCGTCACGCGCACGTTGCTCGCGAGTAGATCCAGCGCGGCACCGTAGCCTTCGTCGTTGGCGGTGTAGATCGCGACATCGCGACCGACTGCGACGGCATGTCGATACAGCAGTCGTTGCGCGGCAGACGCCTGCAAGATGCCGGGTAGATCGTTGTGACGGAAAATCGCGGGCAGGTCGATTGCGCCTGTCGCGATCACGCTCGCCTTCGTGCGCACTTTCGTCATGCGCCTCGGCTCGATGAGCGCGACCCAGTGATCGGCGTAGTAACCCGCCGCGTAGGTGTCCGTGAGCACCTCGATGCGTGCATGTTGAAGCACGCGTTGCACGAGCTCGAGCACGATATCTCGGCGCTCGATCTGTCCCACGCAGTTCCACAGTCCGCTGCCACCCAGCCGCGGCGATTCTTCGGCGAGCAGCACCTGCGCGCCGGCATCCGCCGCGGCAAGGGCAGCGCTCAAACCCGATGGCCCTGCGCCAATCACGAGCACATCGCAGAACGCATAGCGCTTCGGCGTGCGAACACGAGGTGCATCCTTCGGAATGCGCCCGAGACCGGCGACGCGACGGAACATCTGTTCCCACCGCGGACCTTGGAACGCCTTGTAGTAGAAGCCCACGGGCATGAAACGCGAGAACGCATCGAGCACGCGCCCGCGATCGTGCTCGAGGCCGCCAACCGTATTCACTGCGCATGCTTCGATGCCGGCGGAGAGGGTCGTGATATCCGCGCGCACGTTTGGCACGCCGCTGATTTGCACGAGTGCGTTCACATCATGGTTGGCGAACGAGTGAATGCCGCGCGGACGGTGGTACTTGAAGCTTCGACCCAACGTCATCACGCCCGCCGCCGCAAGCGCCGAAGAGAGTGTGTCGCCCACGAAACCGCTATACCGGGTGCCTTCGAACGAGAAGGCGAGCGGATGCCCGCGGTCGAGCCATTCGCCTTGCAGCGGCGGCAGGCGATACATCACGACGGCAGCTCCATCATGAAACCGTCGGGCGGTAGTGTCTCGAGAACTTCGTCGGTTGCGGTGTCGCGCCGCGCGACGAACCAGTAGCCCGACGCGAGGTG
>CBJNAT010000215.1:0-5674 GCA_966434585.1 uncultured Gammaproteobacteria bacterium
AGAACGTGCTGAGGCCGGTCGCCTCCATCAGGCGATACCGCCAATACCGTACGTGGCTAGTGTCTTCGAAGTGCTCGAAGGGTAGCGTGTACTGCGCACCCTCGTTGTTCCACAAGCTTGCGAAGTATCGCTCCATTTCGCTCGCGAGCTCAGCCGTGCGCGTCAACTCGAGCGCAAGGTTGGCCTCCAGATTGTAATTGCCCACATTGCGACGAGTGAGATTGGCCGAACCCAGCGATGCCATGAGTCGCTCACCGCGCGTAACGAGGGTGAGCTTGGTGTGAAACTGCTCGCCGGTGGTTTGATACCACCGCACCTGAATACGTCCGTCGCTCGCCCGCACGAGTTCATGCGCCACGGGACGATTCGGCACGCCATCTTTCTGTCGACCGAATGCATCCTTGTTCGGATCGAGAATCAGCCGGACCTCGACATTACGCTGCGCCGCGCGTAGCAGCGCCGCGATCACGTTGCGATCGGCCAGATAGAACATCGCCATGAGCACATGGTCGCCGCGCTGCGTCGCATCGATGCTGTCGATGAGCTGCTCGCGAATCGCGGCTTCCGTTAGAAAGGTGACGCGCGCCGCACCGTCTGGCTCCGGCTGAGGTGCTGGCAATTCCCAGCTCGCCTGCCACCCCGAGAAGCGCGCCACGTCGAGCTCCGTCTGCGCCATCTGTAGCGCGAGCGGGCTTCGAATCCGTAAGGCGACGTTGGCATGCGCACTGCTTGCATCGTGTGGATTGGCCGAGGTTGCAATCCCGACGATCTCACCGCTCGTCGTGTCGGCCACGATCACCTTGCGATGATTCGCTTTGAAGTTGAGTAGCGCGAGCCAGCTGCGAAGGGTGACGTGCGCTGGCTGATCGCCGAAAGGGTTCATCAGCACGCCATTGTTCGGCGTATTGCCCCACCACTGCCCGAGCATTCGCCACAATGCCGAGTACCCGGGATTCGAATCGCGTAAGCGCGTGAGATCAGTCCGTATGACTTCGATGCCGCTCGCTGCCAAGCGGTGCAACAACTCGGAGCGAGCGCCGCCGTAGATTTCGTTCACAGGATCGGTGATCACGAGCACCCGCAACTGCGGGTTCGCTCGCTTACGCGCGATCAACCGCTCCGCGAACTCGCTGCTCAGCTTTCGATGCACACCTGAGCTTGCACCCATCGAATCGTTCAACAAGAAGAAGTCAGCGACGATGAAGGTCTGCGCCGAGTCGATCAGCTCGAACACCGCATCGAAGATCTGTTGCTGCGAGTGGCGGCGCCCCGAGGCATCGACATAGGTGAGATCGCTGAGAAAGCGCACATCGGCAGGATCGATGGCGAACGACGCACTGTGCACGTTCGTCCCTGGTGGGAGCGGCTTGACGACGTGCCATGTGCCGACGCCGAGCCAGAGGCTTACGAACGCTGCAATGAGCAGCCGCTTGTCGATTCGCGGAACACGCGGTGAACGCATGGAGCCAGCCGTTGTTCTTGTCTGGCGCGATTCTATGACGCGAGCCTGCGCGTCACGCGTGACTATTTGCCGCCGGCGTCTGCTGCCTTCTTGATCGGCGCTGCGGCTAGGGCGTCCTCTTCCGCACTCTGCAGTGCTTCTGGCGACAGCAAATCTTCGATGTCGTCGGCCAAGCCGCGCGCGCGCTCCATATCGCGGCTCGGAGCTGTGTCGCCGCTTGCGTGGTTGGACTCGAATATCTGAAGCACGTCGCCCTCTTGCATGACTGGCTTGCTCGCCGTGGGCTTCTTCGCTGCGACTATTTCGATCGAGTCGGGGTCCTGCCACTCGATGGAACTGCTCGCCACCTTCTTCTCGCCTTCAGCAACGAGATCCGGCACGACTTCGACGGGACGCGCAGGAATCGTGGCATCGATGACGGGCATCGGCAGCTCTTTGGCTGCATCCGCCTGAATGCCGAGCAACTCGAAATACAGCTGCAGGTACTGCTGAGCCGCGCGTGGCAGAACGAAGCGGCTCAACGCGTGCTTGCGTGCGCCGAGTGCCATGAATGCGCGTTTATCGGACGGCAAATCCATGACGCGCTTGATACCGCGCACGATCGCGGCCGGGCTGCCCGGCTCAATCGCGACACCAAACTGGCCGAGCACTTCGCCTTGCGCGCCCATGCCAGTGCCGACGCACGGCACACCGCAGAGCATGGCGTTCACGAGCATCATGCGTGCGCGATCGGTACGCGCAGTCGAACACGCCACGTCGCAGGCGTTATAGAAGGACGAGAGATCCGACCAGTCGCCCAGCAGTTGCGTGCGCGTGCCCATCGTGCCGCCACCGACCAGCGCCATGAGCGGTGCGTTGCCACGCTGCACGCCATGACCGGCCAGCAATACGTAAACGTTGGGATGCGTCTTGATCAGCTCACCGACGCCCTGCAGGAACGTGGCATGGTCGTACTCGGGCTGGAACGGCGCCAGCATGCCGACTACGAATGCATTTGCGGGAAGACCCAGTTGCTCGCGAACTTTTCGGCCGGCCGGCCAGTCCGGCTTGCAGCGCGAAGGATCCACACCGAGCGGCATGATCGTCGGCGTCGTATCGGGATAGCCCGCGCGCCGATGCATTGCGGCGCCTGCTTCGGACGTGTACGCGATGCGATTCACTTTGGGAGCGAATTTCGCGCTGAGCTTCAATTTCTGTTGGTCCAGGAAGCTCGCTTTCGGCGGCAGCGGTAGCGTGTCGACCGGGCTCCAAACCAGCTTCGGCTGCCAATGGCAACGTGTGCGCACCAGCAGCGCCGCCAACTGTGCAGTCAATCCCCACGCCTGAATGATGTCGGGATGAAACTCACGAACTGTTTTCAGCAGCTCTTGTGGCGCGCTCGGAGCGAAGCGCCGTGTGGAAAGGGCAACGTCGTGAACCGGAATGCCGGCTTGGCGCAGTACCGCAGCGGGTGCGAAATCGGGTGCAAGTGTAACGACCTGGGATTTGACGCGCGCTTTCGGCAGGCGCGTGAGCAACGGCATGAACAGCGCCTGCTGCGCCGCTGCCGGAACACCATTGGAACTCACGATGTGCAGCACACGCAGCTGCCGAGAATCTGCCTCTGCCACTGTCATTGCATCGAGCTACCAGGATGCGGGTGATCCTAGCAGCGGCAGCGCATCGTTCGCGCGACACACCGCGCAGAACTGCCACGACATCAGCTGCTTAAGGGTGACAAGATTTGCCACCTTCGAACGCAGTTCACACCTCAAGCTGGTTACGTAAGAAGAACTTCAGTTCATTCTCAAGAGCGCTTCGAGGAGCCTGTACTGAGCCATGTCGAAGGACTCAGCGCAAATGGCGCGGTGAATCAGACCTTCCGCAACTCCTGCCGCACACCAATGTGCTGATCGTTGCGCTGCTTCGCGAGCTCCACCTGGCGCTGACGTTCCTCGAGGCCGCGCTTCTTCTCTTCGCTGCGCAGGTGGTAGCACTTGGGGCAACTCACGCCTGCAACATAGAACTGCGACGCTTTTTCGGCGGCGCCGATCGGCTCGCGACACGAGCGACACAGCTCGTGCTCGCCGAACGTCAAGCCATGACCGATACCGACGCGCTCATCGAACACGAAGCATTCGCCCTGCCAGCGACTTTGCTTTGCCGGCACTGTTTCGAGGTACTTCAGAATGCCGCCCTGCAGATGGTAGACGTGCTCGAACCCTTCGCTGCGCAGGAATGCCGTCGACTTCTCGCAGCGGATACCACCCGTGCAGAACATGGCCACTTTGGGTTTGCGCTTCAGCGCATCTTGCCTGCGCAACCAGTCGGGCAATTCGCGAAAGCTGCGTGTCTGCGGATTGATGGCTCGTTCGAACGTGCCGAGCTGCACTTCGTAGTCGTTGCGCGCGTCGATGACGACGACCTCGGGATCGTCGATGAGCGCATTCCAATCCTCGGGCTTCACATAGGTGCCGGCCATGGTTGCAGCATTCACGTGGGGAATACCCATCGTGACGATCTCGCGCTTCAGGCGAACCTTCATGCGATAGAACGGCAGCTCATTGGCCGGCGATTCTTTGTGCTCCAGATCGGCAAGACGCGGATCGCCGCGTAGATGATCGAGGACCGCGCGCACATCGTCTGGCCGACCCGCGATCGTGCCGTTGATTCCTTCCTCGGCGAGCAGAACGGTGCCCTTGATCTGCCGTGCTTCGCAGCAGCGCAACAGCGGCTCGCGCAGCTGCCGGTAATCGGCCAGCGTCACGAATTTATAGAAGGCGGCGGCGATGAAGGGGGACATGGACGAAGTGGTTGGCCGAGGAGTGCGGAGCCTACCAACATCCTCCAGTCTGGCTCCACTCGCAGCCGGTGCACTAGGTGCAATCCAGACGCGTTCGCCCGTCGGCAAGCCCGCCGCCACACGTTCGGCGCGCGACCACGCCCAATGCAGGGCCTCGCGCACACGCTCGAATGCACGCGGCCTGCCCAGCTCCGCGCGCACGCCCAGCCATGCGTAATCGAGCGGCAACACAATGCGGCCTTCGGCGTCGCACAAGCCGATGCGATGGCGATCCGCGTGCTTGTCCCCACCATACGGCAGTTTGTTCGCGACGAGAAAACCGTGGGCGTCGCCGCCGAGCAGCGTCAGCCAGATGAAGTCGTACTCGCAGGGGATCACGAAAGCGTCACGCTCGAGATCCCATATTCCCACCTTCGGGCGTGAGCGTTCGGGTGCGTCGTAGACGCGCACCCTTCGTCGTGAGTACACACTCGTCTGCAACTCGATGTGTGGCTCGAGCGGTTCGATGCGCGTCCAGACACTTTGGAGCCATGGACGCCCGTCCGTATGCAGCAACGTGGCACGGCCGGACTGCCGCCCGATCCACGCGTGTAGGTCTTCGTGCCACTCGAGCTCGTCATAGCGCAATGGGGCGGCGTATGAGCCATCCGCACGCAGCAAACCATAGCGTCGTTGCTTGCACACGCGCGCGACTCCCTCTGCGGTGAAGTCGTCGGCAGCATCGAATTGCGGCCGTGCGAGCACGTTGCCTCGTGCATCGACATAGCCGTATCGCTCGTTCTCCAGCACCACTGCGTAGCCGTTCGCCGTTGGCCAACGCGTTTGCTCACTGACGCAGGGCTCATCGTCGACGGGCTCGAACTCGCCCTCGCAGGGACAGCGGAATGCCTCGGCGAAGAAAGGATGGGCGAACAACGCAACGCCGAACGCTTCTGACCAGAAGCGCCATTCAGTGTGCGGCCGCGTGCTGGCGTTGGCGAACAGTGAGTGGAATAGGCCAGGCATCTGCACGCGCTGGCCCTCTTCGAAAGCTCGCCACCAGGTTTCGCACGCCTCCTGCATCGAGTCGACCGTCCATGCGAATTCGTCGAGCGCGACGAGTAGGACAGGCGCCGCCGCATCGGGCAGTGTCCACGCATCCACACGGTCGGAGAGATGTCGTTCGAGCGCGCACACGTACCGACGCGCGTCCGCGAATGCAGCGAGCTCCGGTTGCTCGAGCAGCCACTCTGCGACGCGCCGGTAGCGCACAAGCGCTGCCGCAGCATCTGCCGCCAGCCAGCGCTGCACCCCGCCATCGAGCACGCGTGCAATTGCATCGCGGTGGATCGTGCTCGGGTCTTGCGATGGCGCAGCGAACACGATCCGCCACACAATGGGCAGCAGGCTGTTCGCCTCGCCGAGCATTTCGTGCTCGCCGGGCTCGCCAT
>CBJNAT010000216.1:0-5664 GCA_966434585.1 uncultured Gammaproteobacteria bacterium
GAGGGCGTGGAGGAGTTCCCAGGCGAAGCGGGCGGCGAGGACGAGGAGGGCGAGGCGTAAGGCGTAAGGCGTAAAGCGTGAGGGCGTGAGGGCGTGAGGGCGTGAGGGCGAAAGGCGTGAGGCGTGAGGGAAAAGCGTCGAACGAGCTGCTAAGCGTACCTTTACCTCAAGCCTCACGCCCCGTTTAGGTGCGCCCCCTTGGTTACCCGCACCACCAGTGCGCGCGCAGACGATCTCTACGTCATTCACCCCACCCCCGTACGTCAAATGACCCGTTACTGCGTGTGACGGGGTTCGCATAGCTTCCCGCGCCAGGGAGCGCTCCGCCCTCGCACGCGAGGTAAGCAGGAGCGACAAGAACAATTGCTCTTTCAACCAACCTGCAGTCAGAAAGGAATGCCCATGAGTTTCAAATCTTCATCGCTTCGGCTCGGGATCGCGCTCGCCCTGGGCGTGGCCTCCGCATCCTGGCCGATCGCGCAAGCTGCTTCGGTGGATCTGCCGCCCATTTCGCTCGGCGCGGGTGTGCGCACGAGCTTCCAATCGACCGATTTCGCCGACAACGGCGACGACGAAAACGATTTCGAGTTGAACAGCGCGCGTATCTACTTGAGCGGGAGCGTCACGGAGAACATCGGCTTCATGTTCAACACCGAGTACAACTCGGACGACGAAGAGCTGCGCGTGATCGATCTGGCCGCAAAGTTCTCGTTCTCGGAGCAGTTCAACATCTGGGCCGGACGCTTCCTGCCGCCCAGCGATCGCGCCAATCTGTACGGGCCCTACTACGCCAGCCACTGGGGCGTGTACCGCGATGGGGTGCAGGACGGGTATCCATTCGAAACAGAAGGTCGCGCAGACGGCGTGATGTACTGGGGTCAATTCGGCATTGCGAAGGTGTCCTTTGGTGCGTTCGACGTGCCCACCACGAAGAACGATTCGAAAGTATTGGGCGCCGGTCGCGTGCAACTGGATTTCTGGGACAAGGAAGACGGCTATTACCTGAACGGCACGTACTACGGCGACAAGGATCTGCTCGCGGTAGGTGTGGCCTATCAAACGGTCGATGAAGACGACGCGTACTCCATTGACTTCCTGCTCGAGAAGAAGCTGGCCAATGCCGGTGTGGTGACGGTGGAAGCCGAGTACGCGATGTACGACGGCTTGGGTGGCTATCCCTCGCCCGCAAGCTTCCTCGGCACGCCCATCGGCTACGAAAAGGAAGACGGCTATTACCTCCTCGGCGCGTACCTCTTCCCGCAAGTGGTCGGCATCGGCAAGTTCCAGGTGCTCGCGAAATACGGCGAGACGAGCTACGACTTCGGTCCCGACGTCGATCAGGAGACGCTCGAGCTCAACTTGAACTACATCATCAAGGCGTTCAACGCACGCGTGAGTCTCTTCTACATCGACCGCAGCTTCGACCTGAGCGGCGCGACGCCGGCCGGCGTGGGCATTGCGTCCGACGTGAAGCAGTTCGGCCTCGGTCTGCAAGTCCAGATGTAACCCTCCTCGCACCCAACCAAAGGACAACAACCATGCAAGACAAACCCAAGCACATCCGCGGTTTGCAAGCGCTGGCGGCCGCCCTGGCCGTCGCAGCCGCGGGCATCGCGCAGGCCGCCGACACGATCAAGATCGGCGTGCTGCACTCACTCTCCGGCACCATGGCCATTTCCGAAACGACGTTGAAGGACACCGTCCTGATGCTCGTCGACGAGCAGAACAAGAAGGGCGGTCTGCTCGGCAAGAAGCTCGAAGCCGTGGTCGTCGATCCCGCCTCCAACTGGCCGCTGTTCGCCGAGAAGGCCGAGCAGCTGCTCGTGAAGGACAAGGTTGCCGTCGTGTTCGGCTGCTGGACGTCCGTGTCGCGTAAGTCGGTGCTGCCGGTGTTCGAGAAGAACAACGGCCTGCTCTTCTACCCCGTGCAGTACGAAGGTGAAGAGTCGTCGAAAAACGTGTTCTACACGGGTGCGGCGCCCAACCAGCAGGCGATTCCCGCTGTCGATTACTTGATGAACGATCTGAGCGTGAAGCGCTGGGTGCTCGCGGGCACGGACTACGTCTATCCGCGGACCACCAACAAGATCCTCGAGGCGTACCTGAAGGCGAAGGGCGTGAAGTCGGAAGACATCATGATCAACTACACGCCATTCGGTCACTCGGATTGGCAGAGCATCGTGTCGGACATCAAGAAGTTCGGCTCGGCGGGCAAGAAGACGGCAGTGGTCTCGACCATCAACGGCGATGCCAACGTGCCGTTCTACAAGGAGCTTGGCAACCAGAAGATCTCGGCGGAAGACATTCCGGTCGTGGCTTTCTCGGTCGGTGAGGAAGAGCTGGCGGGCATCGACACGAAGCCGCTCGTGGGCCATCTCGCCGCCTGGAACTACTTCCAGAGCATCAACGGCCCGACGAACGCCGATTTCATCAAGAAGTGGAAGGCGCATACCAAGAATCCGAAACGCGTGACCAACGATCCGATGGAAGCGCACATCATCGGTTTCAACATGTGGGTGAAGGCGGTCGAGAAGGCCAAGACCACCGACGTGAGCAAGGTGACGGACGCGATCATCGGCGTCGAAGTGCCGAACCTCACGGGTGGTACGTCGAAGATGCTGGCGAACCACCACATCACCAAGCCGGTGTTCATCGGCGAAGTGCGTGGCGATGGCCAGTTCGATGTCGTATGGCAGACGAAGGGTCTGGTGCCGGGCGATGCCTGGTCCGACTACCTGCCGGGCAGCAAGGACATCGAAGCTGATTGGGTATCGCTCAAGTGCGGTAACTACAACAAAGTGACGAAGAAGTGCTCGGGTCAGAACTATTGATTCGACACTCGTCGTAACTGGACATGAGTAGAGACACCCTCACTCGAGACACCCTCACCCCAACCCTCTCCCGCGTCGCGGGAGAGGGGGCCGGTCCGCGAGGGTGGTCTTCTTCCCCTCTCCCGCGCTGCGGGAGAGGGCAGGGTGAGGGTGTCTTTTATTCCTTCATTCTTTTCCTGCTCTCTGTCTTCGCCCCAGTCCACGCGTTTGCCGACGACGCCCTCTTCGCGACGACGCTGTCCGGTCTGGCGACCACCGATTTCAAAGAGAAGCGCGACGCCGTCGACGCGATCGCCCAGCTCCGCCACCCAAACACCAAGGCCGTTCTGCAAGCGCTGCTGGACGGCAACCTCTATTACCGCAGCAACGACAACAAGGTCGTCATTGCTGCGGAGGGCGACACGTTCGCTGTTACGGATCCGGTGACGATGAAGCCCATCCAGGCGGCATCGCAGGACGACTTCTCGCGCATCACCACGAACAATCAGATGCGCAAGGCCCTGAAAGGCCTGATTGCGGCGTTCGACCTGACCGATCCGGACAGCAGCGTTCGCTTGAGCGCCGTCAAAGAGATGCTGCGCTCGGTCGATGAAGACACGACGACGTTGCTGCGCGAGCACGTAAGGGCGGAAAAGGACAGCGACGTGCAAGCCGCCATGCGCGAAGGCATCGCGCTGTTCGATCTGGGCAGCGAAGACGCCGCGATTCGCTTGCAAGCCGTGGAGACGCTCGCCGGCAGCCTCAATTCCGATGTGTATAACCGTCTCCAGGCGCTCCTCGAACGCGACGCTGAGGGCAATTTCGCCGAGCCGGATTTGAACGTGCGCGCCCGAGCGGTTGAGGTGATCGGCGGGATCGAGAATCGCCGCAGCTTCTACAGCAGCCTCGAAACGCTCTTCTTCGGCTTGAGCCTGGGCTCGGTCCTCGTGCTTGCCGCCATTGGGCTCGCGATCACGTTCGGTGTCATGGGCGTCATCAACATGGCACACGGCGAGCTCATGATGCTGGGCGCCTACACGACCTACGTGATGCAGCTGCTCATGCCCAATCACATCGGCGCATCCATCCTGGTGGCCATCCCCGTTGCATTCCTGGTCTCTGGCGCGATGGGTGTGTTGATCGAGCGCAGCGTGGTGCGCTTCCTGTACGGCCGACCGCTGGAAACCCTGCTTGCAACTTTCGGCATCAGTCTGCTGCTGCAACAGCTCGTTCGAGACATCTTCACTGCGAACAATCGACCCGTCGAAACTCCGCAATGGATGGCGGGTTCACTGCAGATCAACGATGCGTTCTCGCTCACGTACAACCGCATCTACGTGATCATCTTCACGATGGTCGTGTTTGCGCTGTTGTTCGTGCTGTTGAAGAACACGACGCTGGGTTTGAAGGTTCGCGCCGTATCGCAGAACCGCTCGATGGCGAAATCGATGGGTGTGCGGACGGAGTGGGTCGATGCCATGACGTTCGGCTTGGGTTCCGGTATCGCCGGTGTGGCCGGTGTCGCGCTCAGCCAGCTCACGAACGTCGGTCCCAACCTGGGCCAGTCCTACATCATCGATTCGTTCATGGTCGTGGTGTTCGGTGGCGTCGGCAATCTCTGGGGCACTCTCATCGGCGGCATGTCGCTCGGTGTGATCAACAAGTTGCTCGAGCCGTGGGCGGGCGCAGTGCTCGCCAAGATCTTCGTTCTGATCGCACTGATTCTGTTCATCCAGCGACGCCCGCGCGGCCTGTTTCCGCAGAAGGGCCGGGCAGCGGAGGCGTGATGGGTGCTTTACTCACGATGCTGCGCACCGAACGGGGCACCCAAGTCTTCTTCATCGTCCTGCTGCTCGTCGGCGTCGGCGTGCCTGCGTTGCACGCCTTCGCGCCCGCCGACTCCGCGCTCAACGTGTCCACCTATCAGATGACGCTGATCGGCAAGTACATGACGTACGCGCTGCTTGCCATCGCCGTCGATCTCGTGTGGGGGTACTGCGGCATCCTGAGCCTCGGTCACGCGGCCTTCTTCGCCCTCGGGGGCTACGGAATGGGTATGTATCTGATGCGTCAGATCGGCCCGCGTGGCGTGTACGGCGATCCGATCCTGCCCGACTTCATGGTCTTCCTGAATTGGAAGGAGCTGCCTTGGTTCTGGTACGGCTTCGACATGTTCTGGTTCGCGATGCTGATGGTCGTCGTCGTGCCCGGCGTACTCGCGTTCGTGTTCGGCTGGCTGGCGTTCCGATCGCGTGTCACGGGTGTGTATCTGTCGATCATCACGCAGGCGCTGACCTTCGCGCTCATGCTCGCGTTCTTCCGCAATGACATGGGCTTCGGCGGCAACAACGGCATGACCGACTTCAAAGACATCCTCGGCTTCCACATCAATGCGCCGGGCACGCGCATCGCGTTGTTCGTGGCTTCCGCCATCGCACTTGCCGTCGGCTACCTAGCCTGTCGCTATCTCACGTTGTCGCGCGCGGGCCGAGTCGTGAAGGCGGTGCGCGATGCCGAAAGTCGCACACGCTTCATCGGCTATCGCGTCGAGTCGTACAAACTGTGGGTATGGGTGTTCTCGGCTGTGCTCGCGGGCATCGCAGGTGCGCTGTACGTGCCGCAAGTCGGCATCATCAACCCGAGCGAATTTCAGCCGATCAACTCCATCGAAGTCGTCATCTGGGTTGCCGTCGGTGGTCGCGGCACGTTGTATGGCGCTGCAGCGGGCGCGGTGCTCGTGAACTATGCCAAGACGTACTTCACTGCGGCGCTGCCCGAGTACTGGCTGTACGCGCTCGGCATTCTCTTCGTGCTCGTGACGTTGTTCCTGCCGCGCGGCGTGGTAGGCCTGTTT
>CBJNAT010000217.1:0-5651 GCA_966434585.1 uncultured Gammaproteobacteria bacterium
GGGGCAGTTCAACTCAGAGACGTTGGTGTCCACCGGGGGCGGCATGAAAGGCGCCAAGCTGCCAGCCGACTATCAAGAGCAGATCCTGGATTTCCTCGGGCCGGTGCGGACGATGCAGGCGTATGGCATGTCGGAGCTGTCGTGGTTTCAGCCGCGTTGCCCGGCCAATCGTTATCACCAGGTACCGTGGATCGTGCCGATGTTGCTCAACGCGGATGGCAGCAAACTGATCGACGTGCGCGCCGATTCGGCGAAGGGCGGCATTGTCAAGGGGCGTTTCGGATGCATCGACGTTTCGTTGAGCGCACGCTGGGGCGGATTGATATCCGGCGATCAGGTCGAGATCGATCTCTCACCGGAGTGCGCGTGCGGCCATCCAGGCCCCACCATCCTGCCAACCATCACTCGCTACAGCGACGTCGGAGATGATCGCATCAGTTGTGCAGGAACCATCGATGCCTATGTCAGCGGAGCATTGAACCAATGAGCCCGGAAGCCAGCTTGATGCAAGCCGATGCGGTGCTCGTGCCGCACGTCATCAAAGGAGAAACCATCACCGGCAGCGCACTGACGCATCGCTCCGGCTCACTGTCTTTTGCGACGCCCGCGTTGGATATCGACACCCTGATATGGCCGCGGACTGAGCCCGGTCCCGCGTTCCAGGTGCCGCTCAAAGAGATCATCGATCTGCTGGTGGAGACCGGCAAAGCGATCACTCGCGATCAGCATGGATTGCTGAGCGAGGCGCTTGCGCAGATGAAACGCGTCAGTCCTCTCGAGGAAGGTGTATTGACGCGCTGCTATGAAGATCTGGGTGGACTCTTCAACGCACAAGACTTGTGGGCGCAGATCGACAACGAGTTCGGCGGCCCCGAAGCCCTCGATGGCTGGCGCGCAACGTCCACGAATTGGGGCGTGGCCCGCGTGCGTGCTTTCCCGCCGCGATTGATTCATGTGCTGGCGGGCAATGCGCCGGGTGTGGCGGCGCAATCGGTCATGCGCGGCGCTTTGGTGAAAGGCGTCAACTTGCTCAAGCTGCCATCCAACGACTTGTTCACGGCCACGGCGATTCTGCGCACCATGGCGGTGGTTGCGCCAAATCATCCGGTGGTGCGCTCCTTCTCGGCGGTCTATTGGCGTGGCGGCGATGCGAAGATCGAAGGCTATCTGTTCCGTCCGGTGTACTTCGACAAACTGGTGGCGTGGGGCGGAGAGAGCGCCATCAAGAGCGCTAAGAATTACGCCGGACCCGGTTTCGAACTGGTGAGCTTCGATCCGAAGACGTCGATCTCGATGATCGGTCGTGAAGCATTTGCCGATGAGGCGACGCTCGCGAAAGTGGCCGCGCTGGCGGGGCTCGATGCCACGCCGTTCAATCAAGCAGCGTGTATTTCGAGCCGCGTGCAATTCATCGAGGGCACACCGGAGCAAGCGGACGACTACTGCGAGCGGCTGCAAGCTGAACTGGGCGTAGAGCGTAGAACGTGTTCCATCGTCGGGCCGCGCGTGGCGCCAGCCTTGCGTGAAGAAATCGAAGTGTTGCGCAGCATGGCGCCACTCTACGGCGTGTGGGGCGCCTATGACGGCCGCGGTCTGGTGATTCGGTCGGAAGAACCTGTGGACTTTCATCCCGACGGCAAGATCGTCAACGTGGTTCCGGTGGCCGATCTCGCCGATGCGGTGCGGTTTACCAACGTGGCCACGCAAACGGTCGGGGTCTATCCACCCGAGCGCAAGGCGGCACTGCGCGACGCGCTGGCTTCTGCCGGCGTGCAGCGTGTGGTGAGCCTGGGCAGCGCGATGGGTCCTGCGCCCGGTCTACCCCACGATGGCTTTTATCCGCTGCAGCGCTTCGTTCGTTGGGTCAACGACGAAGGTTAGCGGTCGCTGCAGACAATCCAGCAATATAAAAGAAGGGGCCAAGGTGTCATGGACAAAACCACTCCCGTTCGCAACCTGATCGCCGCCTGGGGCAAGCTGGACCTCGACTACATGCTCGAGCAGTTCACCGAAGATGCGGTCTTCGAGAATGTTCCAATGGAGGTCATCGTCGGCAAGCGTGCCATCCGCGAAGCGATGAGTGCGTTCATCTCTCTGTGCGCTGCGGCACCTTGGCAGCTCAAGAATATTGCCGTCACTGATCGTGGCACGGTCATGACCGAGCGCGATGACATTTTCGATCTCAAAGACGGTCGACGGGCACACGTGCGCGTGATGGGCTCTTTCGATGTCAACGATCAGGGGCTGATTACGCATTGGCGCGATTACTTCGATCTGGCCGACTGGAATCGGGAAATGCAGATGGATCCGGACTCCGGCCGGCGCCTGCGGTCCGCCTGATAGCCATCCGCACGACAGCCACACACAAGCACAGGGTGTTGATGGCGAGCAGTGCTCCGTAGGGGCTCAACGGGGTGTACTGGCGGACCATCTGGAATACCGCCGGTGCGATGAACAAACTGAGAAAAACGCAACTCACGGATATGCCGAGCGCGGTCGCGACGTGTGCCGCCGGCGCCAGCCGAATCATTAGCGTGTAGATCAGCGGAGCCAACAGACCGCCGGCAACGCCTGAGAACGTAATGCCGGCCACGCCGGCGCCGATCCCCATCGTGGCGACCACGGCCAAGGCGGACAAACAGTAGATTGCGAAAATCGCGATGAATTGCGCCTGAGTGCTGAGGCGTCGCGCGAGCCGGCCGTACGCTATCGCGGTAATGACACATAGAAAGGCTGAGCCGGACACGGCAATGCCCAGCAGCGACGGGTCGTTCAACCCTCGGCTGCTCATGACGAACGGCCCTTCGATCGAGGAAGCGAACACGGAAAGGTTGACCAGCAATGTGAGCGCAAAGATCGGCGTCATGGCCTTCCAAGGAAATGGCTCCTTGACGCCATGATCCTTTTGAACCTGGGTTGCGGCGACGGGAACGCCGCGCAAAATGGCGGGAATCAGCAACACTGGCCAGCAATAGAGAAGACTGGCCGCCCGCCAACCGAAGGCTTGTGCGACGAAGCCACCCAGGATGAAGCTGGCGATCGCCACGGCGGCCGCCATGGCATTCGCAAACCCCAATAAGCGCGACTGCTCCGGATAGTCGAATTCCCTGGCGCGGGATAACGCCAATGCGCCCATGAGCGAGCTCATCAGACCGAGCAGCACGCGACTCACGATGAGCGACGCCGGGTCCGGCGCGATGCTGCCATAGCAACCCGTCGCCACATAGACGACGCTGCAAAACACCATCAAGCGGCGCAGGCCGAACTTGTGGCTCAAGTAGCCGGCGATGGGTGCGCCGATGATGATTGAGATCGAAGGCGTGACGAGCACCATTTGCGCCAAGAAGGCGCTGTTCGGGTGATCGCCGAAGTGCTGGGCCATCGCGGGTGCAGCCGAGACCAGCGCGTCGACCGTGACACTGTTGAACGACGTGCTGGCAACCACGACGACTTTCGCTGGCATCGAGGTGGATGGATTGCCGGTGCGCGTTTCCGTCATGATGGGTTCGGACCGACAGCCGCTCGCACTAAGAGAATAATGGCCGTATGCGAATGCGCCGCGATCGCATGCGTTGCGGCAACCTGCAGACTAACTGATGTTCTGAACGGTTCTATCGTCGTGCCGGACGACGTGAGCCGCCTTTCGCTCCGTTACTTTGTCGTCCCACGATGCGGGTAGGCCAGCACGGACACTTTGGGTGAGGCGGAGAATCGGAATGCTGGACACAAAGATCGCGGTGGTTTCCGGGGCTACCTCCGGAATCGGGTTCGTTACCGCACTCGAGCTGGCGAAAGCGGGCATGCGCGTGATCGGCATGGGTCGAGATCAGGCGCGTATCGCCGAGAAGGACGCCGAGATCAAGCGCGCTGTGCCTCGCGCACAGATCGAGTGGGTGATGGCAGACTTCGCCTCGCTCGCACAGGTCAAGCGCGCTGTCGATGATATTGTCGCTCGCGTCGAGCGGATCGACATCTTGGTGAACAACGCCGGACTGCACTTGGAGGGCCGCAGCGTGACGGAGGATGGCTTCGAAACCACCTTCCAGGTGAATCATCTGGCGTCGTTCGTGTTGACGATGCGCTTGCTGCCGCTGCTGAAACGCGCAGATCGGTCGCATGTCATCGCCGTTTCCTCGATCGGCCATACCATGATCGACGACATGTGCTGGGACGATTTGCAGATGACGAACGACTTCAGCGCGTTCAAGGCCTATTGCCAAAGCAAGCTGGCGAATGTGCTGTTCACGCGTGAACTGGCACGTCGATATGACGCGGATGGCGTAATCGCCAGCGCCGTGCACCCCGGCATGGTTGCGTCGCGTTTTCCGTTGACCGCAGGTGAGCACACGGTTGCCTACTATCGTGCGGCGGAAGCGAGCGGCGAGGCATTAACCGAAGAGCAGGGTGCCGATACCGTGGTGTGGCTCGCGCAGCATACCGATGCTGCGTTGCCTTCTGGGGGCTACTTCACCGAACGCAAACGCGTCGACACTTCTGCTGCCGGAGCGAACAGCCATTCAGCGAAGCATTTGTGGGAGATCAGCGAGCAGCTAGCCCACAAACATCTCCTTCAGTAGACATCCACCTGAGTTGCTCGAGAGCCTCGAGTAGAAGGTTCTATTCTTCTGCGGCGGCGATACGGGTCAGTCGCTCATGATCCAAGACGACGACGCGCTGCGGTGTCTCGAGCTGAATGATTCCATCGTTGACGAGTCGCGCCAGCACCCGGCTGGCCGTTTCGACAGTCAGCCCCAGATAATCGGCAATATCGGCGCGCGACATCGGCAGCTCGAGTGGCGTTGCAGGCAAGTTCCGTTTTTTGCATTCCTTCGCAAGCTGCGTCAGGAACTTGGCCATGCGCTCGCGCGCGGTCTTGCGGCCAAGCAACAGTATCTGCTCTTGTGCCCTTGCAACCTCGTTCGAGGCAACCGCTAGCATGCGCTGCTCGAGTTTGGGTTCAGTGGCGAAAAGTTGCAGCAGATGATCGAGCTCGATGCGGCAAAGCTTCAGCCACGACACGGCTTCAGCCGAATAGCCATAAGTCTCGCTGTGACCCAGACCCAGAAAGTCGCCGGGAAAGAGGAAGCCCGTTATCTGACGGCGACCATCAGACAGTGTCTTGGTGAGCCGCACGACACCCTCTTTCACGATGAATAGATATCGCGTGGGATCGTCCTGATGGATGACCGTGTGCTGGGGCTCTGCAAGCAGTTCGGTGGTCAAGGCCTGTAATGGGCCAAGCTCATGCAGTTCCAGCGCTCCACATAGGGCGGACTCGAAACTGCGAGCTTGACACTGCGCGCAGGTCTTCTCGTCCTTGCGCTTGTGTGGACATCCGATGCGGGCCATCACGCAGGTCTCGCGGCGCAAATACCGGCGGAAATGGTAGTGAGGTATTTGCGCCGTCGAATGGTCTGACTAGACGATCACGCAGCTTCTTGTGCTTGTCCACGGAAAGACACTGCTTCCAAAGGTGCGGCATCATTTTTCCGTCGGTGGCATGAGCATATCCGATTGACGGTCCATTACAGGAAGATGTCGTCAGAGGTTCCGCCCAGCAGCAGCTCGCAGTACACGCGGCCATAGTTACGGTACTGTGCAGCAATGTGTTGGCGGCCTGCCCCGCGCCCATCACGGAACATCTCGCGCCT
>CBJNAT010000218.1:0-5644 GCA_966434585.1 uncultured Gammaproteobacteria bacterium
ACCGTCTGACTCCAGCTCAGGCGCAACTGAACCGTTTCAGCCAACCAGTCCTACATGAACCTGAGCGCTGCGGATGGATAGATCTCGTCCTTCGCGTAGGTTCCCCGCGCGAGTTGCTCGGGGTCCGTCGATATTTGCGGGCTGGTCAGCGAGTACCCGTAGGGATTCCAGTCGAGCGCCACCTGACGATAATCCTCCCAACGCGCGCCCGTGGTCACGCGCCAGCGATCGTTGTAGGTCCAGTCGACGATGCCGAACACCGCATCCGTCATGGTTGCGGCGATGTAGCTTTGATTGTTCGTGCCACGACGCGCGAACTCGAAGTTGTTGACCGGATCGAGGATATTGTCGTCCGAGAACACCTGATCGAGCGGACCGGTCAAGGCGGACTGGGTCGCGGAAACCCCTCCGAATCCGAGCTCCGTTTGTCGATAGGTGCGCGCCTTCTGCGAGTGTCTGCCACCGCCGATCAGTTGCAACTTGGAGTTGCCCCACTCGAGCGGCAACTCGAATTGCCACCCGTAATCCTCGACCTGATCCTCGAGGTCCGTGAAGCGATAGTTGGCCGCCGAGGAGGTGGCATCGACGGATTCGCTGATCACTCGAGCAGTCACGGGGTCGGTCACGGTATTCGATGTGATGACGATTTCGCTGGGAATATCCGTCGTGGCTTCCGAGTCGGAATAGAACCAACTCACGCGCGTGGTCGTCGGTACCCAGGCCAGGACCTTCTCCAGAAATGGAAACTTCTCGCGCGTTCCATCGCCGAGGTAGTGGCTACCCTGGACCTGATGGGTGACCATCTCGCGTTCTTCGAACTTGAAGCCGTAATTGCGGAAGCCCTGACCGTCTGAGATCTCGCGGTTTTCGTTGAAGAAGTCGCGGATCGAAGTTTCATTGTCCGTGTTGCGCAGGAAGAGGCTGGTCACCGACACCTCATGATCGGAGACGAACTTGACACCGAGACTTCCGGTCGCCGAGATGTTGACCGAGTGTGTGGACTCGTTGACGGTGTCAGTACGCTCGTCCGGGAAGCTGACGTTGTAGGACTTACGCTTGGACTCGCGCCAACCGTTGTCATAGGCACCGCCCGCGAGGAAACCGACCTCCCAATCGTTACCGATCAGAAAGCGATTACCGACGCTGGCCTTCACGCCCACGTCGGGAGAGACGCTCTTCTGCTCGACAGCGATGTCGCGATTCAATGCCAAGGCCAGCGACCGATTCACGGCCTGCGCATCCGCCAGCGTGGCCGAGGCGTCCGCGCGACGAAGGAACGTGAGAATGTTCTGGACGCTCACATCACCCTGGTATTCAGCCAAAGCCGCAGTGATCTCGCGCGGCAGTGCGCGCGTGCCGTCGTCTGTACCCCATTTGTCATCGCTGCCGCCCTTGTACGACAGCACCTTGCCGGATGTTTCCGTATTGGTGGCCGTGGACACTTCGAAATCCGCCACGAACCGTTCAGGCAGTCCCCGCGTGCGAATGTTTACGTTGCCGCCACCGAAGTTGGCTGGCAGGTCCGGCGACCACGCTTTCTGAACGCGCAGCGACTCAACGATCGAGGTGGGAAAAATGTCGAGCGGAATGACGTTACGCGTGAGATCGGGCGATGGGATATCGGAACCGTTCAACGCGGTGGCGGAATAGCGTTCGCCGAGTCCGCGGATGTAAACAAACTTATCGGATACCAGCGAAAGACCAGGCACTCGTCGCAAGGAAGCAGCGACCGTCGAGTCCCCCAGCCGGCTGATAGCCTCCGCACCGAGCGTTTCTACGACCGCGCGATCCTGCAGCCGCTCCTCGACGAGCTCCTCGGTGGCGCTCAACGATCGTCCTTCGACAATGACCTCTTCGGTGGGTCCGTCACTCGCGGACACCGCGGGAGACCCGCCCGCAGCGACGGGCTCGGACTCGCTCTGTGCCTGCGCGGGCGGATGCCAGCCGGAGAGTGCACTGGCCATGACGACCAACGGTGGCAGCTTGGATAGTTCGGCGCGAACTTTCTTCATGGTGAGCCTACTTTGCTGGATGTGCGGCCGATTCGAAGCGGACACTTCCCGTCCGAAGTGGACGGGAAGGTGTCGCCTGTGACGATTGCCGCGATGTGACGTTATCGACTCACTCGAACCACAAGGCCACGGCGCGGTTCGCCGGATCGATGCCAAAGGCCCACGGGCTGGTCCAGTTGGTTTCGCCGAGGCTCAGCGCGCCGAGATAGGTGCGGCCACCGGAAACCGCAGCAGGATTGGTGGTCGATGCCGGCGCGGCACCGTCGACCTGCGAAGTCGCCCATGCGATCGAGAAAACGGGCTGGGTACCCTCGAGCAGCTGCAGACCGGGATCGGCCGCCGCCGTTGGGTTTACGGCCGTGTTGTTCGGAATCGTGGCAAACACGTTGCCTTCGCTGGTCGCAAAGGACTCTTCCGTGGTCGTCGATCCCGAGAAGGTCTGTCCGCGAGTGCGTTCCGCGCAGGCAAAGATGATGCGATTCAGGTTGAGATCACCATCGAGGGCGGCTTGCTGAGAGCGGTCGTCGATGCGAAGGCAGTAGTTGTCGTTCGCGGCTGCCTGATCGTTCGCACGGTGCGAGCCGATGACGAGCGAGTCGTTGATGGTGGCAAAGATGCCCTCGCGCAGCCGGATCCCGAGACCCGGTTCGTGCGTCGCGGTCGCTTGCCCATTCGGCGTGAAGACGCACGTCATGTGGTTGATGGTTGGACGGCTGTTGATGCCGGCCGCAATGCGTGCATTGACCTGCGCAAGCGTGGGATCCGCTGCGACGAGATTGGAGTAATCGGCGAGACCGTCGGCTTCGATGCAGCTGTTGCCGTCGGTCTCCGACTGCACCACGAGGGCATTCGTGATCGTGCCGGAGTAGCCCTCGTCGATGTCGATGGAATCGTCGCGGATGTACAGTGCGACATAGTTGTCCACGTTCACCGCGCCGCCGAAGAACTCCAGTCCGTCGTCGTATACGGAATAGACCTGGATGTTGCTGACGATGGTGTTGCGGCCAACGGCGCCGAACGTGACACCGTTCAGCTCGTCGCCATTACCCACCGTGGCGCCGGTGTGCTTGATGATGACGTACTCGAGTCGACCAGAGCTGTCGTCATTGTTGTTGCCGCCATAGTGATTTTCGTCAAGACCGGCGGAACCCTCGGATTCGACGTGACACTCGCCCGCGAGTTGTAGCGGAGTGGTGCTGCTGCCGAGCACGCCAGTGTACGGACACTTGTTCGTGACACCGAACCCGTCAATGACCAGCCCACCCCATTGCGAGACGGCGAGCGGTTCGGGAAGCGTGCCGTTGACGTCGGACACCGACGTGATGGTGATCGGTGCATCCGAGCGGCCCACCGCAAAGATCTGGGAGCCGCGGTTGATCACCATGAACTTGCTCGAAGAGGCGAACGCAAGCGTTGCGCCCGCTTCGATCGTGAGCTTCGGACCGTCGCCGCCCTGAGCAATCCCTGCCGTGGCCAGTTCGGCATCGCTGTTAGAGGACTTTCCGACGAACAAGCTGCCCTGAAAAATGTGCGCGCCGTCGTTCGGCAGATCCGGGATCGTCATGTCGACCACCAGATTGTTGCCGGCATCGACGAAAGACGGGGAATACGTGCAGTTCGTGCCGTCGTAGGTACCCTGGATCGTCTGTCCTGCAGTGTTGACGTAGGACGCGCAGGGATTCGTGGTGCCTCCGCCGCCGCCGGTGTTCGTCGTGTTGTTGCTGTTCTGCACCGATGTGGTGGGGTCGATGTTGATGTCCCCGCCACCGCCGCAGCCCGCCAGGCTCGCTGCCGCAAAAGTAGTTGCAACTAGGTATTTGATTCTCACGACTCTCTCCGGGAATGAAGGCCACGACTTGAAATCGAGCACGGAGGGAGCCGAAACGAAGGAAATGACATCGAACGCAATCACCGGCCATGCCAGCGATCGCGCCCTCCCTTCTTGTTTAGCTGCCCTTCTTGCGGCGCTCTTTGTCTCGGAAAGGTAGGGCGTTTGTCTTACAGCAGTGCGGCGGATTCGTTACAAGTATGTGTCAGTGTGATGACGTCAGGCTCGAGTAGTCGAGCACGAGCGATACGAGGGAGCGTTAGCGCTAGGCGTTACTTCGATCGAAAGAATTGGACAGGATTGACAGGATTAACAGGATGAAGAGCAGCTCGATGGAAGCGTCTCGCGCTTCTTAAATCCTGTTAATCCTGTTAATCCCGTCGAATACCTCAACTGCGGTCATTCAGCGTTAGTGCTTCCGTGGCAGGCGCGCATCAATCCAGACGGGTTTGCGCTGTGGTTCTGGCAGTTTTGTCGAGGAGCGCAGGCGTGATGAGCGCCGTCTTCGGCACCACACGCTCGGGCGGAAAATGACAGGTAAACGTGCTGCCCTTGCCTTCCACGCTCTCGACCTCGAGCGTGGCTTCGTGCCGCTGCAATGCGTGCTTCACGATGGCAAGCCCCAGGCCGGAACCGCCCTTCTCACGAGCACGCCCGCTATCGATGCGGTAGAACCGTTCAGTGAGGCGTGGAATGTGCTCCGGTGCGATACCCACGCCATTGTCGCGGATCGCCAGATGGCCGCCTTCCTCATCGGTCCACCAGCGCAGGCGAATCGAACCCTCCTCCGGCGTGTACTTCACTGCGTTGGTCACCAGGTTATCGATGACGGAATGAATCTCGCTCTCTACCCCACGTAACCAATCCTCGCTGTCGATCTGCACCTGCACCGAGCGCGGCCGATGCTCGAGCCCGACCACGTCCTTGCGTTTCAACGCGAGCAGGCCGCCGATGTCGATGGGCTCGTCCTCGATCGGGCGCGCCTGCCCCTCCAACCTGGAGAGCTCGAGCAGATCCTTAAGGATCTCGCTCATGCGTTCCGTCTGACGGCGCATCTCCGATATCGGCGCTGCCCATGTGGAGTCGAGCGACTGATCGTCCGCCAGCGCGTCAAGGTAACCGCTGATCACGGTGAGGGGCGAGCGCAGCTCGTGCGATGCGTTCGCGACGAAGTCCTTGCGCATCGCTTCCATGCGCACTTCGCGACTGACATCGCGCACGATCAACAGCCGCCGTTCGGCGTGCAACGTTGTCACCAGATGCAGTGACAGCCATAAGTCGCCATCGACCGATTGTTGAATGACGACACCGCCAGAGGTGTCCTCGCGCTGCAGGTAAGCGTTGAAATCGGGATGACGAATGAGATTCTCGATGCGCATACCGAAGTCACGCTTGCGCCGCAGTTGCAACCAACTCCCCGCGTTACGGTTGAACCAGAGAATCTGATTGTCGGGGCCTAGCAGAATCGCGCCATCCGGCATGGCGCTCGTCAGACGACGAAACTCGCGCAACAGCTCGACGACCCGTGTCTTGTGGTACTGCTTGCGCCGATAGATGCGTGCGACGACGGTGACGATTTCACCCCACGGTCCGCCGATGTCCGGGGCCTCCATGACACGCCGCCGACGCAGCCAACGCTCGAGTCGCAGCAAATTGTAAATTTGCAGCAGCGAGTAGCCGCCGAGACCGACCGCCAACGCGATCGCCATCTGATGCGCGATTGCCCCGACGAGCAAGGATGCGATGAGTACGGCAAGGAAGCGGCCCAGCGCTTGAAAGACTACGGGAGAGTTGAGGTCCCTTC
>CBJNAT010000219.1:0-5631 GCA_966434585.1 uncultured Gammaproteobacteria bacterium
GGCATGGCGATTGCGCTCGACATGTCACACCGGCTCGGGGCGATTCACGAATCGGACGCCCAGCGCTCGGTCCGTCTGCTGCAAGCGCTTGAGATACCCGTTGCGCCACCACGCATCGGCGCTCAGCGCGCATTGGAGCTGATGGGAATGGACAAGAAGGTGCTGCGCGGACAATTGCGCCTCGTGTTGCTCAACAGACTCGGCGAAGCAACGATCACGGCCGACTACCCGCGCGATGTACTCAACGCCACCTTGGCGCATCACTTCGGCTGACATGAGCGAGTACAGCACACTCGCACCCTACGCTTCGCACGATGCACACTCGCGCGGTCGGCGCTATGCAGAACCGGCGCCGATGCATCGCACGCAGTACCAGCGCGACCGCGATCGCATCATTCATTCGAATGCTTTTCGCCGCCTGGTCTACAAGACACAGGTCTTCGTCAATCATGAAGGCGATCTGTACCGCACGCGCCTGACGCACTCGATCGAAGTGGCGCAGATCGCACGCACGATCGCGCGAGCGATCGCCGTGAACGAGACACTCACGGAAGCGATCTGTTTGGCGCATGACCTGGGCCACACGCCCTTCGGTCACGCGGGGCAAGACGCGCTCAATGAATGCATGCGCGATTACGGCGGCTTCGAGCACAACCTCCAATCGCTGCGTGTTGTGGATGAGCTCGAGGAGCGCTATGCAGCCTTTCCGGGCCTGAATCTCACGTTCGAAACGCGCGAGGGCATTCTCAAACACTGCTCGGCCAAGAACGCTCGCGAGCTCGGCGATCTGGGCGAACGCTTTCTCAAACGGCAGCAGCCCAGTCTGGAAGCGCAGATCGCGAACATCGCCGACGAGATCGCGTACAACAATCACGATGTCGACGATGGCGTGCGGGCTGGCTTGATCAGCATCGAAGAGCTGCGCCAGGTGCGATTGTTCGCGCGCGAGCATGACACGGTGCTAGCTGCGTATCCGGATCTGAATGCACGGCGCTTGATCCATGAAGTCGTGCGCCGCATGGTGAACCGCGTCGTAACGAATCTGGTGGATACGACCAATGCTGCGCTACGAGCAGCGCAACTCGACAGTGCCCATGCCGTACGAGAATTGTCCGCGCCGCTTCTCCAGTTCACTCCCGAGATCGAGCGCGAACACCTGGAGCTGAAGCGTTATCTCCGCGATCACGTCTATCGACACTATCGCGTCTTACGGATGACTACGAAGGCGCGAAAGGTGGTCCACGCGTTGTTTCAGGCCTTGTTCGATACGCCCGCGCTGCTGCCGCCTGAGCACCGCGCTGCCTGCGAACGTCTAGAGGGGGAACTGGGTGAGGCTGGCAAAGCGCGTGCGATTGCGGATTACATTGCGGGTATGACCGATCGATACGCACTCGCCGAGTACAAGCGGCTGCTCGACCCCAACGAACGCAGTTAGTTTCGCGAAGCCATGGCAGCCACGCTCAAGAACGACCTATTCCTTCGCGCACTTCTGCGCCAGCCCACACCGCGCACACCAGTGTGGATGATGCGGCAGGCCGGCCGCTATTTACCGGAGTACCGCGCGACCCGTGCCCGTGCCGGGAGCTTTTTGCAGCTGTGTATGTCCCCGGAACTTGCGTGTGAGGTGACGCTGCAGCCGCTGGATCGCTATCCGTTGGATGCCGCCATTCTGTTCTCGGACATCCTCACGATTCCGCATGCGATGGGATTAGGACTGCAGTTCGAAACAGGCGAAGGTCCGCGCATTACTCGGCCGATCCGCAACGAAGCGGATCTTCGCAAAACCGGTGTGCCGGATCCCCATGTAGAACTACGCTACGTAATCGACGCCGTCGCGCTGATCCGAAGGGAACTCGCCGGTCGAGTGCCGCTGATCGGTTTCGCCGGAAGTCCGTGGACCGTCGCAACGTACATCGTCGAAGGTGGTAGCACGCGAGAGTTCGCCGTCATCAAGAAAATGATGTACGAGACCCCTAAGCTTCTGCACGAGCTGCTCGAGTTACTGACACGCGCCACGACGGATTATCTGAACGCGCAAATCGATGCGGGCGCGCAGGCGATCATGATTTTCGACACCTGGGGAGGCGTGCTGACGCCGGCTCAATATCGAGAGTTCTCGCTCGTGTACATGCATCGCATTGCTGCTGCGCTCACGCCCGAGAGCGAGGGGCGCAAAGTGCCGCGGATTCTTTTCACCAAGGGCGGCGGTGCCTGGCTGGCCCAAATGGCGCAGGCGCCCTGCGAGGCACTGGGCGTTGATTGGACGACCGACCTGGCAACCGCTCGTATTGCGGTTCAGGATCAGAAGGCGTTACAGGGCAATCTCGATCCCAGCTGTTTGTATGCGCCGCCTGAGGTCATCCGCACGGAAGTACAACGCGTGCTGGCGAGTTACGGACGCGGTCACGGTCACGTATTCAATCTCGGCCACGGCATTCACCCTGGTGTACCGCCGGAGCACGCGGCTGAGATGATCGAGGCTGTGCACACGTTCAGCCCTCAGTATCACGCTTGAGCTTTCAGTTCCTTGCGTAACTCGTCGCGCAAGGTGCGACGCAGGATCTTGCCGACATTCGTCTTCGGGAGCTCGTCGCGAAAGTAGATTGCCTTCGGCACCTTGTAGCCGGTGAGCTCGCCGCGACAATGCTCGATCAGGGCCTGCTCCGTGAGCGCCGGATCTTTCTTCACGACGAAGAGCGCCACCACCTCACCCGAATGCTCGCTGGGCTGTGCGACGGCCGCGGCTTCCAGCACGCCAGGATGTGTGGCTGCGACGCTCTCCACTTCGTTGGGATACACGTTGAACCCCGACACGAGGATCATGTCCTTCTTGCGATCCTCGATGAACACGAAGCCATTCGTATCCATACGCCCCACATCTCCGGTGCGCAGCCATTCGTCCGGCAGCATCACCTTCGCGGTTTCATCCGGCCGCTGCCAATAGCCCGCCATCACCTGCGGTCCGCGCACACAGATCTCGCCCACTTCGCCGACGGCCAGCTTCTCGCCGGCATCGTTGCGAATGGAGATCTCGGTCGAGGGAATGGGTAGGCCAATGGAGCCGTTAAAGTCGAACGGCGCTAACGGATTGATACACGCGGCCGGGGACGTTTCAGTGAGGCCCCATGCCTGCGTCAGCACGTTACCGGTCACCTGCTTCCAGCGCTCGGCAACTGCACGTTGCACGGCCATGCCACCGCCCAAGGTGATGCGCAATGCGCTGAAGTCCACCTTGTCGAAATCAGGCGCATGCAGCAACGCATTGAACAGGGTGTTCACGCCGCTGATGTACGTGAAGCGATAGTGCTTCAGCTCCTTCACGAAGCCGGGGATGTCGCGGGCGTTGGGAATCAGCACGTTCCGTGCACCGAGCGTGGTGAACACGAGCCAATTCGCGGTGAGCGCAAAGATGTGATACAGCGGCAACGCTGTAATGATCACGTTTCGCTCGAGGTTCAGGCTCGTACCGAGCCAGGCGTCCGCCTGCAGTACATTCGCGATCATGTTGCGATGAGTGAGCATGGCGCCTTTCGCGACACCTGTCGTGCCACCCGTGTACTGCAGGAAGGCGATGTCGGTGTGCGCTAGCTCGATGCGTTCGAGGCGCAGGTAACGACCCTGGGCGAGCGCCGCGTTGAAACGCACATGCTTCTGCAGGTTCCAGGCCGGCACTTGCTTGCGAATGTGGCGCATCAGGAGATTCGCGAGGATCGACTTGGGAAAGTGCAGTAAATCGCCCACGCCGGTCACGATCACCGTCTCCACCACGGTGTGCTCAATCACCTCTTCGAGGGTCGCCGCAAAGTTCTCCACGATCACGATGGCGCGCGCGCCGGAGTCCTTCAGCTGATGCTCGAGCTCACGCGCGGTGTATAGCGGGTTTGTGTTGACGATCGTGAGTCCCGCGAGCAGCGCTCCATATAGCGCAATGGGATACTGCAGAACGTTCGGCATCATGAGCGCGATGCGATCGCCTTTGCGCAGACCGGCACTTTGCTGCAGATAGGCGGCGAACTCGTGGGCGTACTCGCGGTACTGCCCATAGGTGATCGTGCGCCCCAAGCTGGTGAAGGCCGCATCGTTCGCGTAGCGCGCGCACGACTGCTCCAGCATGTCCATGAGCGAGGTGTACTGATCCGGATTGATGTCTGCCGGCACTCCGGGCGGATAGCTACGCAGCCAGTAGCGCTCCTGATTCTCCGTATCCGTGGCGGCGACCGGATGGATTTCGTTTTGTGCTGCCATGAGCGTCCCCCGTCTATTTCAATCCTGTCGTTGGTTCGAGCAGCGGCACGAGGTGCGGCCACACATTGTCCAGCAATACTGGCTGCGCTTGCACGGACGGATGCATCTGATCGTCCTGCAGCAAACCCGGGGTCAGCGCGACTTTATCGAGAAAGAAATCGACACGGCGCAACCGATGCTCCGCCGCCAGTCGTTCGTAGGTCTCATAAAACGAGGTGGTGTACCGCTGTCCGTAATTCGGCGGGATACGCATGCCAAGCAGCAGTACGTGTGCGCCAGCCTGCTTGGCTTGCGTGATCATCGCGTCCAAGTTCGCCCGCAAGCTCTGTATCGGCAAACCGCGCAGCCCATCGTTGGCGCCCAGCTCGAGAATCACGATGCTGGGCCGATGCTGTGCCAGCGCACGTGGCAAACGCGCGCGCCCGCCGGCAGAGGTTTCGCCGCTACTGCTGGCATTGACCACAGCGTACCCGTAACCTTCTTGACGCAATCGCTGCTCTAGCAGAGCCACCCAACTCTGGGTGATCCTCATGCCATAACCGGCGCTCAGGCTGTCGCCCATCACGAGGATGGTGCGCGTAGGAGTGGCCGCCGCGGTGAGGTGCACCGCCATTCCCAGCAGCAATCCCGCGAACCAACCGCCGCGACGAACACCTTTGCCCAGCATGAGCGACCCTGTTCTGCGTGCCGACAATGTGACGAAGGAGGTTAGCAGCCCCGAGGGAACACTGACCATTGTGTCGGGCGCGACGCTGGCGTTCATGCGTGGCGAGAGCGTTGCGATCGTCGGTGCCTCTGGCGCGGGTAAGTCGACGCTGCTCGCCTTATTGGCAGGACTGGACGAGCCCACCTCGGGACAGATCTGGCTGAACGGGGCCGAGCTCACAGCGTTGGGCGAAGACGGCCGTGCCGCGGTTCGCGCACGCCACGTAGGCTTCGTCTTTCAGAGCTTCCATCTCGTGCCTTCGCTCACCGCGATCGAAAACGTCATGCTGCCGCTGGAGCTCGCCGGCGCGGCCGAGGCTCGAGCAGCAGCAACCGAAGCTTTGCGCCAAGTGCAATTGGATCACCGGCTCGCTCACTACCCCCGACAGTTGTCCGGCGGCGAACAGCAGCGAGTCGCGATTGCCCGCGCCTTCGTGACGCGTCCCGCCGTGCTGTTTGCCGACGAGCCAACGGGCAATCTCGATGCGGCGACGGGCGAGCGCATCATCGAGTTGCTGTTCGAGCTCAATCGCGCAGCGCAGACGACGCTTATCGTGGTCACGCACGACCCCGCCATTGCACAGCGCTGCCGCCGCACTGTGCGCATCGACGCAGGCCGGCTGGTACAGGAACCTCTGATTGACCCCAAACGGCCTCGCGACGAGTACAGGGGTGCTCAGG
>CBJNAT010000220.1:0-5620 GCA_966434585.1 uncultured Gammaproteobacteria bacterium
CCGCAGTCCGATAGGCATACGGTGGTGAGCTCAATTTGTGAAACCACAGCCACATGGGCACTTAGCCCTCCACACTGATCCGCATGGCCGCCGCCATGGCAAACGGCGCCAGGCTGACGAACAGTAGTGCCATGGCGGCGAGCAAGTTTAGCGGGCCAGCCACAGACTCGCCGTGCATGGCCAGATCGACGGCACGGGCGCCGAAAATCAGCACGGGCATCTGCAGCGGCAAAACCAACAATGCCAGCAGCACACTGCCGCGCCGCACGGCGACTGTCAGTGCGGCACCGATGCCGCCGAGCAAACTGAGGCTCGCGCTGCCGAGCGCCAGTGCGCCGGCGAGCACACCCCAGACATCAGAAGGCATGCCCAAAGCCGTACCCACCAGCGGTGAGAGTAAGACGATCGGCAGGCCCGATAACAACCAGTGGGTCACTGTCTTTGCGAGCAGCAGCACGGACAGTGGCTGGCCGGACAGCACCCACTGCTCCATCGTGCCGTCTTCGACATCCGGGCGGAACAAGGATTCCAGTGCGAGGAGCGAGGCCAGCATCGCTGCCACCCACACCACGCCCGCCGAAATGCCGCGCAGCTGTTGAAGCGCAGGGCTGATGGCCAGCGGAAACAGCGTCGTCACCACGATGAAGAAGATGAGCGGCTGCAGTGCCTGGTCCCAGTGACGCACCGCCAATCGCAAATCGCGACTCACTACGAGCCGGACGATCGTCAGCAGACCTGGCTGCATCAATGCAGCTCCAGGGTGCGCACGCCGGAGCGCCCCTGCAGCACCCGTTGATGGGCCGCTGTCAGGATGATCCCGCCGCGCTGCAGGTGTTCCGACAAACACTCCTCGAATACAGCGATGCCGCCGACGTCCAGATTGGTGATCGGTTCGTCCAGAACCCATAGCCGGGCCTGACTCAGGAGCACTCGAGACAACGCGACCCGGCGTTTCTGTCCGGCCGATAGCGCTCGCGCGGGCAAGTCCGCGCACTCGGTGATCCCGAGACGGGCGAAGACCGCGCGGATGTCGTCGGCCGCAAGCGAACGGCGCACTCTCAGTGAGTAGCTCAGATTCTCCAACGCGGTGAGGTCCGCCTTGAGAGCATTCGTATGCGCCAGATAGGCGAGTTGCTGATCGTAGTACTCACGCTGGCCCCGGATGGGCGAGCCGCACCAGGCGATGTCCCCGGATTCGAGCGGCAACAATCCCGCAACACAGCGCAGGAGGCTGGTTTTTCCGACCCCGTTCGCGCCAACGACCTGCAGCAGCTCGCCGGATTCCAGCGTGAATGACGTGCCGCGCAGCAGATGGCGCTCGCCACGCCACAGGTGTACGTCCACGGCATCGAGCCGGACGGCAGTGGTCGTGGACACCGAACTCATGCTGACAGCCGCTTCCCCCCGCAACGCGATGGCGCGCGAGTCTAGCAGAAGCACTTTCGCACGCTGGTTCGGGCCGCAGTTGTCGCTACAATGCGCTCGCCTGGCCCGGGTGGCGTAATTGGTAGCCGCAAGGGACTTAAAATCCCTCGGAGGTAACTCCGTACCGGTTCGAGTCCGGTCCCGGGCACCAGTTGAACGGAAGTCGAATGACCGTCGGAGGGTGCAGCCGCTGCCGACTCACGCTCTGAATGCGGACGGATCGGCAGGAACAGCAACAACAATCAGCAGTCCAAGGGTGCCGGCACGGATGCTTGTCGCGTTTGAGTTTGGGTTGGCCGGATCCGCGTTGGCGACCGGCGGCGGGGCGGGCTCGGCTCGACACCACACGGACCGCACAGCAGGAGTCGGCAATGACTGACGAGGCCGACACGTCCTTCAGCGTGGACGTGAATCGGGATTGGAGAATCTACGCCAATCCCACGGATGGATACGAAATGCTTGGCGTCGTGCGCGAAGGCAAGTGGGACATCGGCGCTTTGGCCCGAGATGTCGCAACCGAGCTGTATGTGCTCATCAATGGGGGGGCCATCAAAGCACTGGATCAGGCGCAGGCCGCTGCCGCGCTAGCGCGGGCTCATGCGCGCGCCGCGCGCACTGATTGACACACCCGGCTATGCTGGCGACAAAACGCTTGCATTTCGGCAGCCTGCGGTGCACAACTCACGCACGATGTGCGCGGTGAGCAGCAGTCCCTTGGAGCATGGACGTTGTTCGCATCACAGGGATCGAGGAGACGAACATGCTGATACTGACGCGACGCCCCGGTGAAGCCCTGCTCATCGGCGATTCCATCGAGGTGAATGTTCTTGCAATCCATCACCACCTCGTACGAATCGAGACAGTGACTGAGGCTGCGGTGCTCGTGCGGGGTGGCGAAGTCGCCCATCTGGATCCGGACGACGATGCGCTTGAAGGGCTGCTCATCACGGAAGATGGTCATACGCGGCGCAGCTCGCTGATCACCCGTTCCGCTCAGCAGTCAATTCGCATCGGTGAGGATGTCGAGGTGCAGGTCATCGACGTCAAAGGACAGCAAACCCGGCTCGGCGTACGGGCGCCCCGAGGACTCGTGATTCTTCGTTGCAACTTGAGCCCACTTGCACGGCGAGAGCTGCAGCGGCGCGAATCCGAGTACCGCAACTGCAAACCGGCCTCGGCTTTGGGCACATCCGACCTGCTGTAAGCATCCCTCGCGGGCGACTCATCGCCCTCTCACGAGATCCACCGTGCTTTGAGGTGGAACTCCTCGAGCGACACCCGGCGGCTCTTCGATTCGGATCACCCTGCCGAATGTTCTCTATTCGACTTCTCGAATACGTGCGCTCGCGCGATCGGAATATAGTCAGCTGCTTGCGGCCATTCCTTGCAACCGTGCAGCACCCAACATGACGACGGCGGACGACACCCGCGAAAAACCCTATCTCATCCTGCTCGCCGGTCTGCTGTGCGACCGAAGCATCTGGGCGGACGTTGCAGCGCGGCTCGCGGCTGTCGCGCGGATCGAGATCATCGATTTCCCCAATTTCGCCTCGCTCGAATCGATGGCGGAGCACGTCATTGCAGCCAGTCCCGAACGCTTCGTTCTGGTGGGCCACTCGATGGGCGCGCGTGTCGCGATCGAGGTCGTGCGCCGGGTACCGCACCGCGTGCGGGCACTTGGACTCTTCAATACCGGTGTCCACCCTGTGAGCGAACAGGAACCCGCGTCACGCCAGGCGCTGGTTCGACTGGCGCACGAGTCCGGCATGCGCCGCGTGGCGGAACAGTGGCTGCCACCCATGCTGAACGAGCACGGCGAGGTTGCCGCGGCCTTACGCGAGCGACTCATGCAGATGGTGGAGCGCGCCTCACCGACGAGCTTCGCGAATCAGATCTCCGCATTGCTCAACCGGCCAGACGCCGAAGCCGTCTTGCCGTCGATCCGAATACCTACCTTGCTGATGAGCGCCACGGGCGATCGCTGGTCACCCGTCGCACAACATGCCGCGATGCGCCAGCATATCCCTCACGCGGACCTCGCCGTCATCGACGATGCCGGCCATATGGCGCCGGTCGAACAGCCAGAAGCGGTGGCCGACGCGATGCGTGCATGGCTGGTGTCACTCGGCAGCGAAGCACTCGACGCTCTGCAGCGCTTGCAGATCGAAGCGCAGTGCACGCGCCAGATTCACCGCTATGCGCGGCTCAACGATGCCGCTGCATTCGATGAGTTGGCGAAGCTATACACGGAAGACGGTGTGTTCGCGCGCCCTACCGAACCCAATGTGCACATTCGCGGCCGCGCGGCGATTCTCGCGTCTTTGCAAGGTCGTCCGCCGCGCATCACACGACACGTCATGTCCGGCATCGAGGTGGATGTGCAGAGCACCACACGAGCACGCGCACACAGCACCGTAACCTTGTACCTAGGCGAAGGCACGACGGTGCCCGCGCCCATTAAAAGCACGTTAGTTGGCACGTTCGACGATGTACTCCAAAAGGTCGGCGACGAGTGGCTGTTCGTGCAGCGGCTCGGCGCGCTGCATCTGAAGACTTGATCGGGGGTGAGCACATGAAACTCAGCACGAACCGGATCCTCACGACACACGTCGGCAGTCTTCCCCGCGAACAGGCGGTGGTGGAGTTTCTGACCCAGAAAGAGAATGGTCAGCCATACGATCCGGCTGCATTCAACGCCGCCATGCGTGACGGGGTCGCTCACGTGGTAGCCAAACAAGTCGAGATCGGCATCGATGTCGTGAGCGATGGCGAGAACTCGAAGATCAGTTACGCCACCTACATCAAAGATCGCCTCTCCGGCTTCGGTGGCCACACGGACCGGCAGATCTCGAAGGACTTGCAGGACTATCCAGCGTTTCGCGAAAAGATGGCGGTCATCGCAGGCAAGCAGACCTTTCAGCGCCAGTCCTGCATCGGCCCCATCGCAGTGGTGGATGAGGAGCCGCTGCACCAGGACATCGCGAACTTGCGCGCGGCCGTCGCGAGCTCCAAGCCGGTCGAAGCGTTCATGAACGCCGCATCACCCGGTGTCGTCGCCGCGTTCCAGACGAATCGCTACTACCCGAGTCACGAGCGCTACGTCGAAGCGATCGCCGAGGCCATGCGACCGGAATACGAAGCCATCGTCGCAGCAGGGTTCGTGCTGCAGATCGACTGTCCGGATCTCGCGATGGCTCGCCACACCGGTTTTCAGGACTTGAGCGAACAAGATTTCATCGCCCGCGCCGCCTTTCATGTCGAAGCGCTCAATCACGCATTGCGCAATGTGCCCCGAGAGCAAGTGCGCATGCACGTGTGCTGGGGCAATTACGAAGGTCCGCACGATCACGACATCCCGCTAGAGAGGATCATCGACATCATCGTGCGTGCGAAGCCTGCGGGCATCCTGTTCGAGGCCTCGAACCCCCGCCATGCGCACGAATACGAGATCTGGAAGAGCAAGCGCGTGCCGGAGGACAAGCTGCTCATTCCCGGAGTGATCACTTCGACGTCCAACTACGTGGATCACCCTGAGTGGGTGGCGCAGCGGCTGGTAGAACTGGCGAACGTCGTCGGTCGCGAACGCGTCATCGCGGGGACAGACTGCGGCTTCGGCACTTTTGCGGGTATCGGCAAGGTCGACGCCGGCATCGCCTATAAGAAGCTGCGTGCATTGGTTGAGGGTGCGGCCCTGGCATCAAAGCGGCTGTGGGGATGAGAGAATTCACGGCGGCTTTGTCCCCTCTCCCGGGTGCGGGAGAGGGTTAGATGGCACTCACTTGCTCGGCTGCTAGTTTGACCGCACCAAATACTTCGCCAGCTGCTCCAGCTCCGCATCGTCGATCTCCGTCGGTCGAAACGGCGGCATCTCCAACAAGCCGTTGCGCACCACGTAACGGACGTAGTCCGCTTGCAAGTCCTTGCGCCGTTCGAGCACCGCAAGCTCCTTGCCGCGTGTCCACTCCAGTCGCTGCGTGCCGGGCGTACCGACCGCATCGGCATGACAAGCCGCGCAGTGACGCTCGAAGATCATCTTCCCGGGCGACACGTCTGCAGCAGCGGCGCTCGCACAGCAGAGCACGAACGAGCATGAAATGAATAACGCTCTCACGTCAGCTCCTGCGATAGCGTGCGGGCCAGATACCACTTTTTCCCGGCGCGAGGATGCCGTTCGGGTCGATTGCGTCTTTCAGAG
>CBJNAT010000221.1:0-5619 GCA_966434585.1 uncultured Gammaproteobacteria bacterium
AACACGTTGGGCGACCGCTGGACGCCCGCGACTCAGCCCCGCAGCGTCGACGCCCCCCGACAGGATCTTGCCCGACTGCGGCGCGATCGCGTTGTGGGCGCGCGCGAACCGCGTGAGCGAATCGAGAAGAATCACCACGTCGCGGCCTGCCTCGACAAGGCGCTTCGCTTTCTCGATGCGCAGTTCATCGTCGGCTGAGCTGAGCACCGCGACCTGGCATTGGCATTCATCGGGGTGGTCTTGCACGTACGACAGCAAAGAGTAGCCATCACCATCCGGCATCTGCAGATCCGTGATCACGAGTTTGGGCGGCGGGAAACGTACTCGGTCCACGTATTCGCGATCGCCGTTGATGTATGAAATAGCGGCGTTGCCACTGCTCACGCACTGCACGGGCTCGGTAACGCCCACTCTGTGTAGGGCGATCACCGTGAGTTCTTGCTGCAGCGGATCGTCCTCGACGACCAGAATCGAACGAGCAGCCATGGACACTCCATAGGACGCAAACCGCATCCAGGCGGTGGCGGTGCATCAAGCTTGCGCGCGAATGCAGGCCGGGAGAATGAGGGACGCGCCCCATTTACCCCCCAGGGGAATGCTCAATCCAAGGAAGTACGCGTAAACCGAAGGGTCGCGCCGCCCAGCCACCGGGCTGCAGCGCGCGATGCGAGGAAGCAACGAGAAAACGATCAGTTCGGTTTGCGATGTCAGTTCGCGAACGCCGCGATGCCCGTGATGCCACGGCCGATGATGAGGGCGTGAATGTCGTGAGTGCCTTCATAGGTATTGACGACTTCGAGGTTCACGAGATGACGAGCGATCGGATATTCATCGGAAATACCGTTGCCACCCAACATGTCGCGTGCCGTACGGGCAATCTCCAAGGCCTTGCCGCAGGAATTGCGCTTCAGAAGCGACGTCAGCTCGACTGGCGGATGCCCCGCATCCTTGAGACGACCCAGCCGCAGACACGACTGCAAGCCGAGCGCGATCTCCGTGGCCATGTCCGCAAGCTTTTTCTGAATCAGCTGATTCGCCGCCAGCGGCCGCCCGAACTGCTTGCGATCCAGCACATACTGCCGCGCGGTTTCGTAGCACGATTCGGCCGCGCCGAGCGCGCCCCACGCAATGCCGTACCGAGCCGAGTTCAAACACGTGAACGGACCTTTGAGCCCAGTCACACCGGGCATCAAGTTCTCTTCCGGCACGAAGACCTCGTCCATGACGATCTGCCCGGTGATCGAGGCTCGCAGCCCGACCTTGCCGTGAATGACGGGAGCAGCAAGCCCCTTCCAGCCCTTCTCCAAAATGAAGCCGCGGATGACACCGTCCGCCGTTTTCGCCCACACGACGAAGACATCCGCAATGGGAGCATTCGAGATCCAGGTCTTCGTGCCGTGCAGGCTGTAGCCGCCCTCGACCTTGCGCGCCCGCGTGATCATCGAACCGGGATCGGAACCGTGATCCGGCTCGGTCAGACCAAAGCACCCGATCTTCTGGCCGGAGATCAGACCGGGAAGATACTTGCGCTTTTGCGCTTCGGTGCCGAAGGTGTGAATGGGCACGATGACCAGCGATGACTGCACGCTCATCATCGAGCGATAGCCGGAATCGACGCGCTCGATCTCGCGTGTGATCAACCCATAGGACACATAGTTCAGTCCCGCGCCGCCATACTCGGCCGGCATGGTCGGTCCGAGCAGTCCGAGCTCGCCCATCTCGGCAAAGATCGCCGGGTCCGTGCGTTCGTGTCGGAAGGCGTCTTGAACCCGCGGCAGGAGCTTGTCTTGCGCATATTCGCGAGCGGTCGTCGCCGCCATGCGCTCCTCTTCGCTGAGCTGATCGTGCAGCTCAAACGGATCCTGCCAATCGAACGCTGTCTTTGCATGGTGCATACGCTTGATCCTGTTCGTCACCGCCGCTTTGACCATTTTGCGGCTGATGATGAGCTTCTGCACCTCGGTCACGCCTTCATAAATGGGTACCGACCGGAACTCGCGGTCACACATAGTGCGATCTCTCCGGCACGCACGGCGTTCCGAAGAGATCGGCGTGCCGATACCGATGCTACTTCAGCACTTCGCCCACGATCGCCTGCGCATCGCTCTGCACCCGTCGCAAGTGGTCGACGCCGAGGAAGCTCTCGGCGTAGATCTTGTAGACGTCCTCCGTGCCTGACGGTCGCGCGGCGAACCAGCCGTTGCGAGTGATGACTTTCAGTCCGCCGATCGCATTGCCGTCGCCAGGTGCGTGCGTGAGGATTCGCTCGATCGGTTCGCCGGCAAGCGTCGCCGCGTGCACCTGCTCCGCAGTCAGCTTCCCCAAACGCGCCTTCTGATCGCGCGAGGCCGGCGCATCGATGCGCTCGTAGATCGGTGCGCCGTATTCGCGAACGAGTGCTTCGTACGATTCCCCCGGATCACGCTGTGTCACGGCGCACATCTCGGCCGCGAGCAGCCCCAACAGCAGGCCGTCCTTGTCGGTCGTCCACACGCGGCCATCCTTGCGCAAGAACGAGGCGCCTGCGCTTTCCTCACCGGCAAAGCCCAGTGTGCCTGCGTGCAGCCCATCCACGAACCATTTGAAACCGACGGGCACTTCCATGAGCCGGCGATTGCATGCACTCGCGACACGGTCGATGACGCTCGAGCTGACGACCGTCTTGCCGATGGCCAGTGTGGCCGGCCACTGCGAGCGATGGCGGCAAAGATAGTCGATCGAGACCGCCAGGTAGTGATTGGGATTGAGCAGGCCGCGGGATCGCGTGACGATGCCATGGCGGTCGGCATCGGCGTCGTTCCCGAAAGCGATATCGAAGCGTTTGCTGAGCGAGATCAAGTTAGCCATGGCGTGGGGCGAGGAGCAGTCCATGCGAATGCGTCCGTCCCAATCGAGCGACATGAAGCGGAACGTCGGATCGACCGCCGTGTTGACGACGTCGATGTTGAGTCCATAGCGTTCGGCGATCGCGCTCCAGAACCCGACGGCGGCGCCACCGAGCGGATCTACGCCGATGTGCAGGTGCGCGCCGCGAATGGCGTCCATGTCGAGCACGCTCGCGAGATCCGCCGCATAACCGCTGACGTAGTCGTAGGTGTGTGTCGTGGACGCTGCGCGCGCTCGGTCGATCGACACGCGTGAGATTTGCTCGCCTGCTTGCCCGAGCAGCGCGTTGGCTCTCGCCTCGATCTCCGCCGAGAGTGACGTTTCGGAAGGCCCGCCATGCGGCGGGTTGTATTTGATGCCGCCGTCCTCCGGCGGATTGTGCGATGGCGTGATGACGATCCCGTCCGCCAAGCCCGCAGTGCGGTCGCGGTTGTACGTGAGAATTGCGTGGGATATGGCGGGCGTGGGCGTGTAGCCGCCATCGTGCGCAATCATCGTGTCGACGCCATTCGCCGCGAGCACTTCGAGGGCATTGCCGCAGGCAGGCTCGGACAGTGCATGCGTGTCGATGCCCAGAAAGAGCGGCCCGGTGACGCCGTGCTTCTTCCTGCAGTCGCAGATCGCTTGCGTGACGGCGAGGATGTGCAGCTCGTTGAACGAGCGCTTCAACGCGGAACCGCGATGGCCCGAGGTGCCGAACACGACGCGCTGGGCTGGATTGGCAGGATCGGGGCGCTCGGCGAAGTAGGCAGTGATCAGCCGCGGAATGTTCGCGAGCAGGCTGACCGGGGCCGGCTGACCTGCGAGTTCATGAATGGGCATGACATCTCTCTCGCTGACCTACAGCACCCGCATGCTCACGCATTCGCTCGCACGAATGCAACGTCGTAGCAGTGCTTACCCGAACGAGTTGCACACGTGCGTAATCTCGCTGCAGAGACTCCTGACGTCCACGACTCACAGCGACAGAACGGTGCCGAAGAGTCACACGTGCACGTGGCCTGGCCCGAGCTCCTCGTCGGGGATCTCGTAGCGGAATGCAATGAATGCGAGTGAGCCGTAAAGAGCCACGACGCACAGCAGAATGAGGCCACCGGGGATACCGAGAATAGCGGCATTCGAGATGAAGTCCGTCGAAGAAGGAATCACGCCTGCGTCGCTACGCGGCTGCAGGAACGCAGACGTCGTCTTGAGGCCCCACGCAAGCAGCAGCAACAGGAATATCCAGCCATAGTTCCGACGTAAACGCCGCGCCATGGCCTGCCGCACCGAAATCGTGAACTTCGGGACCCGCAAACCTTCTCCGAGCTCTGCCAGCCGATCAGTTGGACTCACCCGTGCCGGTGCGAACAGTTGCGCAAAGTAGTACTGCTCCAGCAGTCGCACGCGAGAACGATACACATGAAAGAACCGATAGCGACGCGCTTCGATGAGCAGCAGGACGTAGACGATCAGCATCGCGAATAGCAACACGGCGTGATGCGAGTCGCGCGATGACAAAGAAATCGAGAGCATCGCAGCGACTGCGCCGATCGCCCAATTCGTCGTGACATCCAGCCGGTCGCGCCAGCTGATCATCCGAGAAAGTTCTCCGCGATAGAAATGAGCGACCGCGGTGACGCGCTCCGCCGATGTCGCGGGCAACTCGAACCCCTCGGGCCCGACTGTCGGCGGCACCTTATCGGGAGAGATCCGAGTTTCGATCGCCATGGCCATGCCTGTAGACCCGGACCCGGCGATTTTCAATCCGTACGTTCGGCTGAGAGCCACTTCCGAAGCCCCTGACGCGCCCCCTCACTGACGAACCTGCGCAAGTTTGGAATCTCGAGCCCATGACGCTGTGCCTGAGTCACGTAGCTCGGATGCAAGCCATCCACGGATACGAGCAGCAGCGGCGCCGCGAGCGATGCGTGCGCACACACCCACAGGGACAGACACGCGAGGTAACCGAGTCCCAGGTTGCGTTTCACTACGAGCCTCTCCACTGTTGCTTCTGCGCGAAGAGCCCTACGCCCGCGCTCAGCCGAAGGCTATCGCACCACTATTGCAGTGCTGAGAATTCCTTTGGTACGCACGTTTCCCGCGTGATTCATAGAATAGAAACGTACTGTTCAATTCGCTGCAAACAGCTCTGGCTAACGTCGCCGCGTTGTAGTTTCACAACGCCCGGATACGTCGGAGCTCAGTCATGCGCAACCACAACTCTCTTCACGCGGTTCGGCGCCGCGCCACGACGATTCGCTTGGCAGCCGCGGTGAGCGGCGTGCTCGCGGCAGCGAGCTCGCACGGTCAGCCTGCGCCGGAGAACGACGAGTCCCTTGAAGAAGTGTTCGTGCTCGGTCGCGGCGAAACTCGCCAGGTGCAATCGATCACTGCCGCTCAGATCGAACAGTTACCTGCCGGCACGAGCCCTCTGAAGGCGATCGAAAAGTTGCCGGGTGTGAACTTTCAGTCTGCAGATCCGTATGGCGCTTATGAATGGTCTGCGCGCATCACTGTGCGCGGCTTCAACCAGAACCAGCTCGGGTTCACGCTCGATGACGTGCCGCTGGGCGATATGACTTACGGCAATCACAACGGGCTGCACATCAGCCGCGCGATCCCCTCGGAGCTCGTCAGTCGTGCAGAACTGTCACAGGGCACAGGCTCACTGGATACTGCATCGACCAGCAATCTGGATGGCGCGGTGAAATTCTTCTCGGTCGATCCAGCTCACGAGTTCGGTGCCGAGAT
>CBJNAT010000222.1:0-5606 GCA_966434585.1 uncultured Gammaproteobacteria bacterium
GGTGGCTGCCCGCGTGCCGGTCGAGCAGCCATTGAATTTCAAGGAGCCGGTCAGTCGCGAGCGCCTCGCGGTCTACCGTCCGGACCTCATGATCGTGGTGGCCTACGGCCTCATCCTGCCGCCCGCCGTACTCGACCTGCCCCGCTTCGGTTGCGTGAACATCCATTCCTCCCTCCTGCCGCGCTGGCGCGGTGCCGCCCCCATTCAGCGGGCCATTCTGGCTGGCGATGCCGAGACCGGCGTGAACGTCATGCGCATGGAGTCAGGCCTCGATACCGGACCTGTGCTGCTGGAAGCGCGCACCTCTATCGGTCCACGCGATACGGCGTCGACGCTGCACGATCGACTCGCCCGCATGGGTGCGGAACTGTTGCCCCGGGCAATCGATGGGCTCGCCACTGGCGAGCTGCAGGCCAGGTCTCAAGCGAGCGAAGGCGTGACGTACGCGCACAAGATCCAGAAGGAAGAGGCGCGGATCGATTGGCGCAAGAGCGCGGTCGAGATCGATCGCCAGGTGCGCGCGTTCAACCCGTGGCCGGTCGCGGAAACCGTGCTCGAGGGCGAGCAACTGCGTGTTTGGGAGGCGGAACCGGTTGATGAGAGCGGAACACAGACGCCCGGTGCGATCGTCGCCACCAGCGGCTTAGGGATCGACGTGGCGACCGGCGCCGGTGTGCTGCGGCTCACGCGAGTGCAAGCACCTGGCCGCAAAGCAACGAGTGCCGCTGAGTTTGCGCGAGCGCGCCCGCTGCAAGGCAAGCTCTTGCGCGCATGAGCACAGGTGCCAGTGCGCGTGCCGCTGCAGCTCGCATCGTTGCGGCAGTCGCCAACCAGGGGCAATCGCTCGATCGAGCGCTGGCCGCAGGCACTGAGCGTGCATCAGCCGGGCTGGTCAAACTGCTCGCCTACGAATCCTTGCGTTGGTACCTGCGGCTCGACGCACTGCTGAAACACTGGATCAAGCCGGCGCAGAAGCTCGAACCCGAAGTGCACGCCCTTGCGATCGTCGGGTTCGCACAGCTCTTTCATACCGACATTCCGGCCTACGCGGCCGTCTCCGCTACTGTCGACGCTACGAGACTACTGCGCCAGCCGAAAGCGGCTGGACTGATCAACGCACTCCTGCGCCGTGCGCAGCGCGAAGGGGCTGCGCTACTGCGTCGAATCGACGCGAATCCTGCGCCCCGAACCGCGCACCCCGAGTGGCTGGTCCAAGCGCTGCGGCAGGATTGGCCCGATGATTGGTCGCGGATCTTGGATGCAAACAACGCCCATCCGCCGTTCTGGCTGCGAGTGAATCGCAGAGTGACCACGCGCGATGACTATCGAGTGCAGCTGACCAGGCACGGCCACGAATCCGAGACGAGTGCGTCTGCATCCGATGCGCTGCGCCTGTTGCAACCGATCGATCCGCACGACTTGCCCGGCTTCGCGGCGGGATTCGTGTCCGTGCAAGACGCGGCCGCGCAGCTCGCTGTGGAATTCTTGCAACCGCAGGCCGGCGAGCGTGTGCTCGATGCTTGCGCGGCGCCCGGCGGCAAGACCTGCCACATCCTCGAGCGCGAGCCGCGTGTGCGCGAAGTGGTCGCCGTTGATGTTTCCGCAGAGCGCTTGGGTCGGGTACGCGAGAACCTGCAACGTCTCTCGTTGCGCGCCACGCTTGTGGCTGGCGACGCCGCAGATCCGGCGGCGTGGTGGGACGGCTCGGCTTTCGATCGCGTGTTGCTCGACGTGCCGTGTTCGGCGACGGGCGTGATTCGGCGCCATCCAGACATCAAGCTGCTGCGTCGTTCCACAGATATCGCGGCGCTCGTCGAACGCCAGGCTGCACTGCTCGATGCCCTCTGGCGCGTGCTCAAACCGGGGGGTGTGCTGCTCTACGCGAGTTGCTCGGCCTTGCGCGCCGAGAATGCGGAGATCGTCAGTCGTTTTTTGGAGCGAGGGGAGGCGCGCGACATCACTGCGCCGCGGGCGGCGGCGCTCGGATTGCGAACTCGATCCGCGCCCGGGCATGCGATTGCCGCAGGCACCGCCGGGATGGACGGCTTCTATTATGCTTGCCTGCAAAAGTCCGAAGCGAACTGACGGATGACACCGCCGAGGCTGCTTCCAGCCGCATCACCCTTTACGCTCTTCATCGCCGTAGCCCGCCGCGCATGGCTCTCTTGCGTGCTGCTGTTCCCGCTGGTCGCGTTCGGCGAAGACATGCGCGTCCGTTCTGCCTATGTCGAGGCGAGTGCTGGAGTGCTGCTGCTCAGTGCGCAGGTGGAGTTTGCCCTACCCGACGGCGCTCAGCGGGCCATCGAGGAGGGCGTCGAACTGACACTGACATTCGACATCGAGATCACTCGGCCCCGACGTTTATGGGCCGATGACACAGTGGCAACACTGGAGCAGCGTTACGAACTGCTCTACCACGCCGTCAGCGGTCGCTACCTCCTGCGTAATTTGAACAGCGGCGAGCAGACCTCCTATCCGACACTCGATGCGGCCTTGGAACCCCTCCATCGCATTGAGCGGTTACCTATTCTGGATGAGGCGCTCATCGGGGCAGGGCGCTACGAGATCAGCCTGCGGGCCTCGCTCGATGTGCGCACGATGCCCGATGCCCTGCGTTTCGTGTTGTTCTGGGTCGATGATTGGCGCCAGAGCAGCGATTGGTACACCTGGCCCTTACGCTTGTGAAAGCACGCCGCCACATCATCACGGCACTGATCGTGATCGGCTCCGGCCTCTGGGCCGCCGCCTTGTTGATGATGGCGCGCACGATCGAACAATCCGCGGACTTCAGCACGCTGCATCCGATCATCCTTGCGGTCAATGCTGCGGGCTTGCTGGTGCTGCTGGTGCTGATCGGCGGGCGCCTGCTGCAGCTCCTTCGCGACTGGCGCCATCGGGTGATTGGCTCCCGCCTCGAAAGCCGCATGGTGTTGATGTCGAGCACGCTCGCGCTGGTCCCTCTCCTGCTCGTGTTCTATTTCTCGGTCGTCTTCATCAATCGCGGCATCGACAGCTGGTTCCACGTCGAGATCAAGGCCGGGCTCGAAGATGCGCTCACGCTCTCCCGTGCCGCTCTCGATCTGCGTATGCGCGACTACGTGGACCGCACGCACCGCATGGCCCACGACCTCGCCGCAACCGATATCGATCCCGTGACGGAGCTTGATCGCCTGCGCCGTCGGAATGAAGCCTTGGAGCTCACGCTCATTGCCTTCAACAACCGCATCGTCGCTGCGAGTTCCGAGTATTCATTGGAGATGACGCCGACCGCACCGAGCGAAGAAGTGATGATGCAAGTGCGGCAAGGCCGAGTCTTCGTCACTCTGGATCCTTTGTCGGGCGGTGGGTACGTCGTTCGTACCGCAGTGCAGTTGCCCGAGCGACCCTTCAGCGAGCCGCAAATGTTGCAGGCCATCTTCCCCATCGAACGGCGCTTGGGCGAACTGGCCGATACGGTCGAGGCCGCGTATCAGCGCTACGGCGAGAAAGCTCGCTTGCGCGAGCCGCTGAAAACCACGTTCACACTGACCCTTACGCTCGTGTTGCTGTTGTCGCTGTTTGCGGCTCTGTACGGTGCACTGTGGGCGGCGCGGCGGCTGGTGCGACCGGTGCAGGATCTGGTGGCGGGCACGCGCGCGGTCGCGAAAGGTGATTTCGACATGAAGTTGCCGCTTACCTCGCACGACGAAATGGGCATTCTCGTGCACTCGTTCAACGACATGACCAAGCGTCTCGCGCGGGCTCGCGAGGAGACTCTCCGTAGTCAACAAGCGGTCGAAGCCGAGCGTGCGAATCTCGCGGTGATCCTGGCGCGCCTGTCCACGGGGGTCATCTCGCTCGAGGCCGATGGCCGCGTGCGGACTGTCAATGCGGCAGCGAAGGCGATTCTCGCGGCGGATCTCGAGGGTGCGCTCGGCCGGCCTCTGGTCGAAGTCGAGGGCGAGAGCGCGTTCCTGCAGCAGTTCGTGCAAGCCGTGCAGGCACATCTCGGCGCCGGCGATTCGGACTGGCGCGAGCAGCTCGTTCTGCGCGGCGAATCGGAGCGGCGTGTGCTGATGTGTGCCTGCACCGAATTGCCTGCCGAGGATGGTCAGGCGGGCGGGCACGTCATCGTCTTCGATGACGTCACGAAGCTCATGCAAGCCCAGCGGGAGGCGGCCTGGGGTGAGGTGGCGCGGCGATTAGCGCACGAGATCAAGAATCCGCTGACGCCTATCCAACTGTCGGCGGAGCGGTTGCGGCGGAAACTGCTGCCGAACATGAATGACGCCGATGGCCAAATGCTGGATCGCTCCACCCACACGATCGTGCAGCAGGTCGAGGCGATGAAGGAGATGGTCAATGCGTTCAGCGAATACGCCCGCGCGCCCTCCATGGACGTATCCTCGGTGGATCTGAATCAGCTCATCACGGAAGTGGCGGAGCTGTACTCCGTGCAGGACGTGCAACGCCGACCCAAGCTGGAACTCGACCCACAGCTGCCCTTGATCGAAGCCGATCGCGGTCGGTTGCGGCAGATCATTCACAACCTGCTCACGAACGCGATGGAGGCGCTCGAGGGCACGGCCGAGCCGCAGTTGCTCGTACGCACTAGGCTGCTCGTGGAAGGTGACTCTCGGTACGCGCAGATCCTGGTGGAAGACAACGGTCCTGGCTTCGGTGCGGAGATGATCGGGCAGGTATTCGATCCTTATGTCACCACGAAGCCCAAGGGCACCGGTCTTGGACTTGCGATCGTGAAGAAAATAGTGGAAGAACACGGGGGGCATATCGGCGCCGAGAATCGCCGCGAAGGTGGCGCCCGCATCGCCATCGAACTGCCATTGACCAGCACTGCGGCGACGATGTTCACTGGCCGCGAGCTGCGGCGTCCGGGTGCGCGGAGGGAACGAGCATGAGTGCAGCACATATATTGGTGGTCGATGACGAGGCCGAGATTCGCGGCCTCCTCCAAGAGATCCTGTCGGATGAAGGGTATGACGTCGAAGTGGCTGCGAATGCTGCTCAGGCGCGCGCGCTCCGCGGCGAGCACAACCCCGATCTCGTGCTGCTCGACATCTGGATGCCGGATGCCGACGGCATCACCCTGTTGCGCGAGTGGCAGCAACAGGACAACGCCTGTCAAGTCGTGATGATGTCCGGCCACGGTACTGTCGAAACGGCGGTCGAGGCGACGAGACTCGGTGCATTCGACTTCGTCGAAAAGCCGCTCTCGTTGGCGAAACTGCTGCGGACCGTCGAGCGAGCGCTCGAGTCGGCGCGGAAGAAACGCGAGCCGGCGCGGGCGTTGTCCTCACCGCTGCTCGGACCGGTCGGCAAGAGCCGGCCGATGCAAGCGCTGCGGACGCAAGCCCAACAGGTCGCGCCGCACGAAACGGCCGCCCTCATTGCGGGCGAGCCGGGTACAGGCCGAGAATCGTTGGCGCGCTACATCCAAGCATTGAGCCCGCGCTCGGCAGGGCCGTTCGTCGTGTTGGTCGCGGCGGGGGTGGGCGAGGAATTTGCGAACACGATCTTGCTCGGCAGTGAGACGCAGGGTGTCGTACGTCCGGGCGTTCTCGAGGAGGCGGCGGGCGGCGTGCTCTTCATCAAGGGGCTGGAAGATC
>CBJNAT010000223.1:0-5605 GCA_966434585.1 uncultured Gammaproteobacteria bacterium
CGCACGAAGATCGCACGAGCAGCGCTCGCCCGGATTCGCCATACGCCATCACGATGCCGGCGACGATGAAGGAGGCCAGGAACAGCAAAATTCCGCCGCCAATGCTGGCGACGATCTTCAGCGCCTGTTGCGCCAACTGGCCAATCTTCGGTTGCAAGCGCTTCACGAATGCCGGGAAGTCCGCATGCGCCATCGACCAACTGGCATGAATGCGTTTACCGACCACCGGCAATTGCTTCACGCCTTCCCGCGGCGCCGGGATCTGCAGCGTGTTCTGCTGCACGCTGTGCACCAAACCGCGCACGGAATCGCCCAGAGAGTTCATCAGCAGCGCAGTGGGAGTGACGATCACCACGCTGCCCAGGATCACGAGCACGGCGGCGGCTAAGCCTTGCCTGCCGCGCATCCGGCTCGCGAGCACCTGATGCAGCGGATACAAGGTGACAGCGAGAATCACCGCCCAGATCATCAGCGTCAGAAAGGGATAAAAGACCCGATAGCAGAGCACTACCATGAGGGCAATCAAACCGGCACGAATCAAGACATCGAGCATTCTGGAGGCGAAGTGATCTGCCAATCGGCGATCTGGCAATCGCGGATCTGCCAATCGGGGATCGACGGGCGAGGGCGTACTCATGGCACTTGTCCCGTGTCGAACGGTGCCCCCTCGCTGTTGCGAGCGAGGGTGACGAAGGAGCGTACTCCGCAAAGCTGCCGGCTCGACATCCGCACCTGGGCTCGTCCGACGCACCCATTGCCGAAGCGGCGCCGCAAGTGCTCCTGCTCTCGGCGAACTTCGCTCAGAGCGTCTAACTCTTTGAAGCAGGGCTATTTATTGTCATTTGAGACCTGCTCGCACAGCAGGACTCCGGAATGGGGAGAGCGCGTAGCGTGCCCCCGCTACCAACCTTCAGATAATCGGGGTCGTCGGTACTCCGATCGGCCCTCAATCGTTTAGCACCCGTCAATTGGTTGGATACTGATCCTCTCGCACCCACCATCCATGCACTTGTGGTGAAGCCTGCACCGGTAATCGCACGGTGCAGATCGGACCTTCGTCGATATGCTCGGCATCCAGAATGACCAAATCCGAGCGCAGCTCCTGATCCAAGTGATAGCGCACGCCGAGTAAGTAGCCTACGCCCTCGCCGGCGTTGGCGTGCTTGGGAACGAAGCAAGGCTCGGCCAACGACGTGTTCGGCCCGGAATTCCACAGCGTGAACTTGCGAGTCTGATGATCGACTCGCGCGAAGCAGGGCGGTGCTGCCAGCGGATTGGGCGAGGTGGGGTCCGGGCAGCCGAAGAAGCCGTAGCGATACGGCACGGTGTTGTAGCGATCGTCCTGTTTGGGCAGAGGTGCGAGCAGTGGATACATCGGCTCGACTTCGTAGCTCGTCGGAGCCTTGCGCATATCCATTGTGATCCGATGAATGAGGCTGAAAGCCTTGGAGAAGTCAGGCGGTGAGCCGTCTTTGTTCGGAATGAACACCAACGGGTTGCCCTCGCTGATCTCCAGATCCCAGTAGAACTTCCCGTTGTCGTCGAAGGCGCCCATCGTATGGGTGGAGCAGCGAGAGGGACCTTCGAGCCACTGGATGTCGCTGCCATCGCCATGACGGCGCATCACACCCAGGAATGACTTTTTGGTTTTGTCCCACGACCAATGAATGCCGCCGCGTTTCATCAATTCGTGATCGATGCACAACGGCACGATCAGGAACGCCACGAAGTGTTCCGTTACAGCGAAATCGTGCACCAAGCTGACGTACGGTGCTTTGATGTCCGCGCTCCAGATATTCTTGCCGGTGTTCTTGTCGATCTCAAAGACGGTGATGATGTCGCTGCCGAAGCCCTTCGCCTCGTACGCGAACGCAAGAATGTTGCCGGTGTGCGAACAGACTTTGGGGTGCGCAGTGAAGGGCCGATCGCGCGGTATTTGACCGCCGAACGTGAACACGGGATCGACGGTTTCCAACGTATTCAGGTCGAGCGCGGTGGGTGGGCTGTCTTCTTTGAGCGCCAAAATCAGATTCTGGAAGTTGATCACGTGCGTGTTCGCCGTGCTGCGGCTCAAACCCTTCACGCTCGGATCATCGAACGCCGGGTTTCGATACATCGGCATCAGCGCTCGTCCCGCTTTGTCCTGCGCAACGTACCGCTCGGTTTGCGCATAGCGCGTGCGATAGTCCACGCGACCTTCTCGAAAGCGAAACATGCGCACATGGCCTTCGCCGTCGAAGGGGATGTTGCCGGGTGCGAGCGGGAATTGTGGATCTGGCCCGGTCGCGTAGAAGCCGCCACGCAAATCGCTCGGCAGCGTGCCTTCGATCACGCAACGCTGGATATTCACCTCGGCGCGTAATGGCGAGAACGCGCCTTTTGCCATGACAGCCCCAGCGCCGGCGAACTGTTGGTTATCTGAAAGCGGCGATTGCTCGGCTGCTGCTGATGTAGTCATCGTGGGACTCCGGCAGAGTGGGCGTTTCTCGAACGACTGACGGCGCGGAATCATATCATTTGTGAGAGTGGGCCCCGAACTAAGGGCAGTGACCTACGTGTGTGTACGTGATACTTAGACCCGTCGCGCTGCAATGTGGCGAAGAGGCTGTTGTCTGGGACAGTATCACTTGTTAATGTGAGAGCAAACCAGATGAGCGGATCGCGGCTCCGTGATCCGCAGTGGGGGCAGTCGTACACATGTCGAACATGGCCGAGATGCCGGATGTGATCGTGATCGGCGCCGGTTCCGCGGGATGCGCGATGGCGGGCCGGCTCGCCACTGCGGGTGTGCGCGTGCTGTTGCTGGAAGCAGGCAAGACGCATCGGCATTACCGCTTGATGGTACCTGCGCTCACGAGCTCCGTCGTGCAGCACCCGGATTTCGACTGGAAATACATAGCGGAAGCCGATCCCTCCATCGGTGGGCGTGCGGACGTATGGCCCGGCGGCAAGCGCGTGGGCGGCGGCAGCGCCATCAACGGCATGATGTATGTACGCGGTCACCGCTGGGACTATCAGCGATGGGTCGAGCTCGGGGCGCGCGGCTGGTCCTATGAGGATGTGCTGCCGTTCTTCCGCCGCATGGAGACGAACAGCGGCGGGGCGAACGCCTGGCGCGGCGGAGAGGGGCCGATCGGTGTGTCCTCGAGCCGCATTCACTATCCAATCGTGGATGACTGGGTGAAAGCGGCGGTCGCTTGTGGCGTACCGCGCGTGACAGATCACAACGGTGAAAACCCCGGCGAGGGCGCGGACTACGCTCAAGTGACGCAACGCGATGGCCTGCGCAGCTCATCCGCTGGATATCTCGCCATTCCAGGTGTGCGTGCGAATCTCACTTTGCAACTGCAGGCGCAGGTGCGGCGTGTATTGATCGAGCAGGGCCGCTGCGTGGGCGTGGAATATGACCTCGACGGCGTGACCAAGACCGTTCGCGCACGCTGCGGCGTCGTGCTGTCCGCGGGCGCGTTGAACAGCCCGCGTCTGCTGATGCTCTCGGGCATCGGGCCTGCCGACCACTTGCAGGAGGTGGGCATTCCGCTCGTGCGTCACATGCCCGGGATCGGACGCAATCTGCAGGAGCATGTCGGCACGCACCTCGTGAACGAGGTGAATACGCCCACGATCAACAGCGAAGCTCGAGGCTTCGCACTGCTGCGTCATGGCGTGGATTTCCTGGTGCGTCGTCGCGGCATTCTGACGACGTCAGTGGGACACGCACAGGCGTTCATCAAGACGCGTCTCGATCTGCCCGCGCCGAACATCCAGGTGTCGTTCACCGCGTTTGCGTTCGATCTCGACGGCGAAGGCAAGCTGGTTTTGCGCCGAAACGCAGCGGTGAGCACGGTCGTGTGCGTCGCTCGTCCACAGTCGCGTGGCCGACTCACGCTGCGTTCCAAAGATCCGTACGCACAGCCACGCATTCAGCATCAGCTGCTCGGTGTCGAGGACGATCTCGATCAGCTCGTTGAGGGCTTGCAGGTTGCACGGCAGTTCGTGGCGCACGATGCAGTTCGCCGCTACATCGTCAACGAGGTGCGCCCGGGAGCAGGTGTTGAAGGCGAGGCGTTACGACAGTTCGCGCGCATGGCATCGATCCCGTTGTATCACCCGGTGGGCACATGCCGCATCGGCGAAGGCGTGGATGCAGTGGTCGATGCGGATCTACGCGTGCAAGGCATCGAAGGATTGTGGGTGGCCGATGCCTCCATCATGCCAACGCTCCCCATCGGCAACACGAATGCGACTTCCATCATGATCGGCGATAAAGGCGCGGAGCATGTGCTGCGCGCGATCGGCCGTCCGTCCCTTTTGACGCGAGCCGCTTGAGTCGTCGCGCTCGCCTCCGCACTCAATTTCCCGCAGGAGATCTGCTATGACCATGCCCACAGGCGTCAGTATTCGACATCCGCTGCAGCTGTATATCGGCGGTGAGTGGGTCAAGCCGGTGGCGCAGGGCCGCATCGAGGTCGTGTCGCCGAATACTGAAGAAGTGTCGGCCGTCGTCGCCGAAGCGACCGAGCCCGACATGGATGCAGCCGTTGCAGCGGCCCGTCGTGCCTTCGATGTCGGTCCTTGGCCGCGAATGGAGCCCGCAGAACGCGCGGGGTTCGTGCGCAAAATGTCGGAGATCTTGCAGCGTCGCAATGGCGAGTTGGCCGAAGCCTTCGTTGCCGAGGTCGGTGCACTCGCGAGCTTCGCACCGTACGCCGCGCACGAAGGCTCCACCACCTTTGCCAATTACGCAGCGTTGGGCGAGCGCTACGAGTGGGTGAAGGAGATGCCGTGCTCGGTGCCTGGTCACAAGGCACTCGTGATCCGCGAGCCCGTGGGTGTGGTGGCGGCCATCGCACCGTGGAACATGCCGTACGCGATCATGGCGCAGAAGGTTGCGCCCGCGTTGATCGCCGGTTGCACGGTCATCGTGAAGCCGTCACCCGAGACGCCGCTCGAGGCATACATCATTGCGGAAGCGGCGGAGGAGGCCGGCTTACCTGCAGGCGTGTTGAATCTCGTCCCGGCGCATCGTGCGGCCTCGGACCACCTCGTGCGACATTCCGGCGTCGACAAAATCAGCTTCACAGGTTCGACGACGGCGGGTCGGCGCATTGCGAGTGTTGCCGGCGAGCGCATCGCGCGCGTCACGCTGGAGCTCGGCGGAAAGTCGCCTGCCATCGTGCTCGATGATTTTCCGCTGGCGGTGGCGGCGAAAATGCTCGCGCGCACGATCACGGTGTTGTCGGGGCAGGTCTGCGCAATGCTGAGTCGTGCGATCATTCCCGCCGCACGCCACGACGAGCTGGCCGAAGCAATCGCTGCGGAGATGCGCACGGTGAAGATCGGTTACTCCACTGACCCGACGACCGAGATGGGTCCCGTGGCGATGAAGCGTCAACTCGAACGCATCGAACACTACGTTGAACGCGGTCGCAGCGAAGGTGCGAAGCTCGTCACCGGTGGCCGACGCCCGCCGCAATTCTCCCGCGGCTACTTCTTCGAGCCCACGCTGTTCGCCGGCGTGGGCAACCGCATGACGATCGCTCGTGAAGAGATCTTCGGGCCCGTGCTCTCGCTCATACCGGCGCGCGATCTCGATCATGCCGTC
>CBJNAT010000224.1:0-5604 GCA_966434585.1 uncultured Gammaproteobacteria bacterium
CGAATATCGCGGCACGTGGAGTCAGTTCTTTCCATGGCTTGCGATCGGCACGGCCGTCCAACGTCACGAGGGGCGCACGCAGGCCGTAGACGGTGCGCTGCTCGATGTCGACAAACAGAACTTGACGAACGGTCTGACGCTCGGCGCACAAATCAATTTCGGCGATGCCGTATTCAACCGGTTGGTCGCCCAGCAAACGGCTGCAGCTTCGACCGAACATTTGCGGGCATCCGAGGACGCATCGGTCTCAGCTGCGGCACAGGCCTACTTCGATTTGCTGAAGGCCAAGATGCTGGTCGAGGCGAGCCGGGCTTCGCTCGCGACGTCCGAGGACTATGGCCGTCAGTTGCAGGCCGCCGTCGACTCGGGAGTCGCGTTCAAAGGTGATGCTTTGCGAGTCCGAACGCAAAGCGACCGCTATCGGCTCGAAGTCAGCCAAGGCGAGGAGCGTCAGCGCCTCGCGGCGGCGCGACTCGCGCAACTGTTGCACTTGGACCCCGCTGTGCGATTGGTGCCGGAGGAATCGGAGATCGTGCCGATCACCTTGGTCAGCACTCAGACGCTCTCGACGCTCGTCGAGCAGGCGCTCGCAACGCGCCCGGAGCTCAGAGAGAGCCAGGCACAGGTCTCGGCTGCACGCAGCTCGAAGAACGCGGCGATCTACGGATCGCTCATCCCGTCCCTGACCGCACAGGCATTCCTGGGCGAGCTCGGCGGCGGCACTGGAACGAGTACGGGCAATCGAGGCGACAGCGAGGATTACTACCTCGCTCTGCGCTGGCGCTTCGGACCCGGCGGGTTATTCGATTTCGGTCGAATCGATGCCTCGCGCGCGCGGCTCAGCGCCGCGGAAATCGCCGCCCTGAAAGTGCACGACGAAATTGCCCGCGAGGTCGTGGACGGGTTTACACGAGCCCAAGCATTGACTGAGCAGATCGCTGCGAGCAAGCAGATGCTCGAAGTTGCGACCCAGACGTTGAATCTCACCCGACAACGCAAGCAGCTGGGTGTCGGCGTCGTCCTGGAGGACATACAAGCGCAACAAGAGCTGCATCGCGCTCGCGCCGAACACTTGAGTCTCATCGCTGAGTTCAACAAGGTTCAGTACTCGTTGAGCAGGAGTATCGGAGAGCTTTGATTCGCCCGACAGGGTCGAGGCGAATAGTCTTTCTTCAGCCATCCATCCTTGGGCCGTAGAGCACCCTGACCCCCTCGTTCCCAAACAATCGCGCCAGTCGTTCCGTGAGTTCCCTCGTCGGCTTCACACACCACTCATCGGACAGCACGAGATCGGCACGGGCTTCATTGCTGCGGTAACGAATCGCCACCGCACACCGTCCGCCACGGAATGGCTTCAGCGTCTGCTCGAGCGTGCGTACGAGGTTGCGCTCAGGTTGCTCCGGCCAGCGCAGCACGATGCGGCGGCCGTTCTGTTCACGGGCTTGCTCGATGTCGAGCACACGCTTCGCGGTGAGTCGCCAGCCTTCGATGAACTCGTCGAACCGCACGGAGCCTTCGACGACTACGATCGCATTCTTCACCAGCACGCTGCGGTACTGCTGATAGACGTCTTCAAACATAGAGGCTTCCATGCGACCGCTGCGATCATCGAGTGTGAAGACGATGCGGCTGCCGCGTTTGCCGATGTCGAAGACCATGCCCGCCGCAGTCGCGGGCTTGCCTTTGAACTGAAAGCCGCCTTCGCCGCCGCCCACCGGCCGATCGCCCGTTAGATCGGCGATGCGAGTGCTGATCGCGCGCACTTCTTGTTCGAACTCTTCGAACGGATGCCCTGTGAGATACAAGCCCAACGTTTCGCGTTCGCCATCCAAGCGCACACGCCGGCTCCATTCGGGCACGACTTCGTTCGGCAACGTCGCCGCTTCGGCCGGACCCGCGCTCACGAGACCGAACATGTCGTTCTGCCCAACAGCGTGCGCACGAATGCTTTGATCCGCTAGTTGCAGCGCCGCGGGCAAGGAATGCATGAGCGTCGCGCGGTTCGCACCGAGCGTATCGACTGAGCCCGAGCGGATGAGCGCTTCGAGCACGCGTCGATTCATGCGGTTCAGATCGCTGCGACTACAGAGATCCGCGAGATTCTGGAAGGGACCGTTCGCCGTCCGCTCCTGCACCAACATCTCGACGACGTTCTCGCCAACACCTTTGATGGCGCCGAGCCCGTAGCGGATGCGGCGTCTTCCCGAGACAGTGAACATGTACGCGGAGCTGTTCACATCCGGCGGCTCGACCGTGAGATTCATGCGGCGCGTCTCGTCGATCAGCGTCACGATCTTGTCCGTTTTATCCATGTCGGAGGACAACACCGCCGCCATGAACGCCTCGGGGTAATGCGCCTTCAACCATGCCGTTTGATACGACAGCAGCGCATACGCGGCCGAGTGCGACTTGTTGAAGCCGTAGCCGGCGAACTTCTCCATCAGGTCGAAGATGTGCGCCGACGTCGCCTCGTTGACACCGCGCTTCGTTGCGCCCTCGACGAAGATCGAGCGCTGCTTGGCCATCTCCTCTGGCTTCTTCTTGCCCATCGCGCGGCGCAAGAGGTCGGCGCCGCCGAGCGTGTAACCGGCCAGCACCTGCGCGATTTGCATGACCTGCTCTTGATACAGGATCACGCCGTACGTCGGCTCGAGCACCGGCTTGAGATCCGGATGCAGATAGTCGATCGGCTGGCCGGTGCGATCGTGTTTGCGATCGATGAAGTCATCGACCATGCCCGACTGCAGCGGCCCGGGACGGAACAACGCGACGAGCGCGACGATGTCTTCGAAGCGGTCGGGCTGCAACCGGCGCACGAGATCCTTCATGCCGCGCGATTCCAGCTGGAACACCGCAGTGGTTTCGCAGCGCTTCAGCAGCTCGAACGTCGCCTTGTCGTCCATCGGCAGTGCATTGATGTCGAGCGGCGCTTCACCGGCTTCGGCACGTTGTGCGTTGATGGTCTTCAAGGCCCAGTCGATGATCGTGAGCGTGCGCAGGCCCAGGAAGTCGAACTTCACCAGGCCCGCCGCCTCGACGTCGTCCTTGTCGAACTGCGTCACCAGACCGCCGCCCGAATCGTCGCAGTACAGCGGCGCAAAATCGGTCAGCACCGAGGGCGCAATGACGACGCCACCCGCATGCATACCGGCATTGCGCACGAGGCCTTCCAGCCTCATGGCCATCTCGATGACCATGCGCGTGTCCTCTTCCGTATTGAAGCGGCGCTTCAGCTCCTCTTCTTTTTCCAGCGCGTCCTTGAGTGTGATGCCCAGCTCGAAGGGAATCAGCTTGGCAATGGAATCGGCGAAGCCATAGCTCAAGCCGTACACACGCGCGACATCGCGCACGACGGCCTTCGCCGCCATCGTGCCGTACGTGATGATCTGTGAGACGCGCTCCCTGCCGTAGCGATGCGCGACGTAGTCGATGACCCGATCGCGACCGTCCATGCAAAAGTCGACGTCGAAGTCCGGCATGGACACGCGTTCGGGATTCAGAAATCGCTCGAACAGCAGGTCGTAGCGCAGAGGATCGAGATCGGTGATGCCGAGCGCATAGGCAACGAGCGAGCCAGCGCCGGAGCCACGTCCTGGACCGACGGGCACACCGTTCTCACGGGCCCACCGGATGAAATCCGCCACGATGAGGAAGTAACCGGCGAAGCCCATCTGGCAGATGACCTTCAGCTCGATTTCAAGACGCGACTCGTACTCCTCCCGCGTGATCTCACGACCGTCGATCGGCGTCGCGGCCAGTTGCACGAGGCGCTGCTCGAGACCCGACCGCGATTCGCGCTGCAGGAACTCCTCCGTGGTGATCGCCCCGGGGACTGGATACGGCGGCAGCACCGATTTCCCCAATTTCAACTCCAGGCTGCAACGCCGTGCGATCTCGAGGGTGTTCTCGATCGCTTCAGGGATATCGCTGAAGAGCTCGGCCATCTGCTGCGGCGTCTTGAGGTATTGCTGCTCGCCGTAACGGCGCGGACGTTTGCCGTCATCGAGCAGCACGCCGTCGTGAATACAGACGCGAGCCTCATGCGCCTCAAAATCCTCGCGTCGGATGAAGCGCACGTCGTTGGTCGCGACGACCGGGATCCCACGCGCAATCGCAAGACTCAGAGCGGCTTGCAGATACTGCTCTTCCTGCGGCCGTCCGGTTCGCTGCAGTTCGAGATAGAAGCGATCGCCGAACAGCGATAGCCAGTCATCCAACGCAGCACCCGCCTCGCCCTGCTTCTGCGCCAGCAGCGCGCGGCCGATGTCACCCTCGCGTGCACCCGAGAGCGCGACCAAACCCTCCGTTGCGGGTGGCGATAACCAGGCACGATCCACGCATGGGATGCCCTTCTGCTGACCTTCGCGGTAGGAGCGCGTCACCAGGCGTGTGAGATTGCGGTAGCCAACTTCGTTCTGGCAGAGGAGCGTCAGGCGCGAAGGCTCGACGCGCTCGCCAACCTCCTTGATCCAGAGATCGACGCCGATGATCGGCTTGATACCCGCAGACTGCGCCGCGCGATAGAACTTCACCATCGCAAACAGGTTGCTCTGGTCGGTGAGCGCCACTGCCGGCATCCGTGCCTGTGCGACTGCCTCCATCAATCCGGGCTGCCCCTCTTCGCTTTGAATGCGTACGACGCTGTCAACGAGCGAGTACTCGGTGTGCAGGCGGAGGTGGACGAAGGAAGGAGGCATGGAGAGGCTGTGGGCTGTAGGCTGTAGGCTGTAGGTCAAGACAATGAACTCCGTCGCCCTGTCGTGCTTCCGACCTACAGCCTACAGCCCACAGCCTAGAGCCTATTCGCGCCAGCCATCGCCTCGCGCGCCAATCTCACCGGCTCGAAGCTGCGCCGGTGAATCGGCGTCGGCCCGCGACAGTCCAGCGCGCGATAGTGCTCGGGCGTGGCATAGCCCTTGTGCGAGGCGAAGCCGTAGCCGGGATAGATATCGTCGAAGTGGCGCATCATTTCGTCGCGCGTGGTCTTCGCCAGGATCGACGCCGCACCGATGTTCGCATGCGTGGCATCGCCGCCGATGATCGGCTCAAACGTGCACTGTAGCCCGATGTTGGTCAGCAGCGGACAGGTGTTGCCGTCGATCTGCACGTGCTCAGGTTGCGCGGACAAGCCACACAGCGCACGCCGCATCGCGAGAAAAGTCGCTTGCAGGATGTTGAGCGAGTCGATCTCCTCCACATCGGCCCACGCGACGGACCATGCAATCGCGCTGGCACGAATGCGCTTCGCCAACTGTGTGCGCTCGGCGGGATCGGCGATCTGCTTGGAATCGCGCACGCCACGCAAGCGGCGACGAGGATCGAGAATCACCGCTGCGGCGACCACAGGACCGGCTAGCGGACCACGCCCAGCTTCGTCAACACCTGCGATCAACCCTTCGCGAACCCACGCCAAACACAACTGTGCAGTCTTTTTTGTCATCGCTGCGTAACTCCCCATGGCAGCGTCGAAACGAAACGAGAGTGGTGACTGGTGAATAGTGATTGGTGACTAGAACCTATCTCAAAATGCCTGCGAGCCGATTTCTTGGCGTTCCGGCGGTGCTCGGAATCCTCACATATCTGCATATATGCTGCGGTTCCTGC
>CBJNAT010000225.1:0-5586 GCA_966434585.1 uncultured Gammaproteobacteria bacterium
TGTACGAGACGTGTGGCGGCTGGGACGAGGGGTTCCGGTTCGGCGTCGAGGACGATTTCACCGTGATGGACATGAAGGAAATCGCGAGCGCGATGACGAGCACTACCAAAGTGCTCACCGGATTGCTCGGCGCCGTTGCCGCTGTGAGTCTCGTCGTCGGCGGCGTCGGTATCATGAACATCATGCTCGTCTCGGTCACCGAACGAACACGGGAGATCGGCACGAGGCTGGCGGTGGGCGCGATGGCTCGCGATGTGCTGCTGCAATTCCTCGTCGAGGCCGTCACGCTCGCACTACTCGGCGGTCTGATCGGCATCGTACTCGGTCTCACGACGGCGGCCTTTGCCACTCGGGGCTTCGGCGTGCCGTTCGTCTTCAACGGCGGCATCGTCATTCTTGCGTTCGCTTTCGCCGCGACGATCGGCATCGCATTCGGCTATTTCCCGGCGCGACGGGCCGCGCAGCTCGATCCGATCGAGGCACTACGACATGAATAATCGCTTTCCTACCCTCTCCCGCTTGCGGGAGAGGGCAGGGTGAGGGTCTGCATCCTGGCCTCTCTGATCGGCAGATTCACCACCGCCGCTGCCAGTGCGAGCGCGATATCCGCATACCACATCCACTCGTAGCTGCCGTGCCGCTCGACCGCTAGACCACCCAGCCACGCGCCGAGAAACGCTCCGACCTGATGCGTCAGAATCGTGAACCCGAAGAGCGTGGCGAGATAGCGCGTGCCGAACAGCTTGCTCACGATCCCAGCGGTCGGTGGCACGGTTGCGAGCCAGGTTGCGCCCAGCACGGCCGCGAACAGATAGACGTTCGAAGCGGTTTTCGGCATTAGTAAGTAGACCACGATGAGCGCTGCACGACCGCCATAGATCAGCGCCAGCAGATACTTCATGCGGTAGCTCTGGCCGAGCCAGCCGACGCCGAGGCTTCCCGCCACGTTGAACAAGCCGATGAGCGCAAGGGAATTCGCGGCCACCGTTGCACTCAGTCCGCACAGCTGCAGTTCGCTCGGCAAGTGCGTCACGAGAAAGGCAATGTGAAATCCGCAGGTGAAGAAGCCCGCGTGCAGGTACCAGTAGCTGCGATCACGAAACGCAAGCGCGCATTGCGCTCCGAGCGTCAGGTGCGGTGCGGTGTCCGGGGTCGCTCGAGCGCGTGCCCCGCCCAACAATAGCGCGAGCGGAATCGTGAGCAAGGCGGCGCCCGCTAGGGTCAGCATGGCCGTGACCCAGCTTGCGGCTGCAATGACAGCTTGAATGAGCGGCGCAAACGCAATCTGACCCAGCGAGCCGCCCGCATTAATGAGGCCACTCGCGAACGAACGTCGCTCAGGAGGTAGACGTTGGGACGCTGCGCCGAGCAGAACCGATAGACCGGCCGCACCAGCCCCAAAAGGTGTGAGCACACCGACCGTCAGAATCAATGCCCACTGCGACTGTGCAAGCGGCGTCAATGCGCAACCCAGTGCTAACAGGAGTCCGCCGACCACGAGAATGGCCGTGGGTCCATACCGATCGGAGAGCGCCCCGAGTACCGGTTGAGCCACTCCCCAGCTGAATTGCGCGACGGCCATTGCTAGGCTCACTGCTGCAATGCTGAGTCCGGTTGCGGCAACGAGCGGCAGCAAGAAGAGGCCTGTGGTCTGACGAATGCCGAACGAGATCAGCAGCAGAAGTGCTGCGATGATCACGATCGCAAGACCGCCCTGAGTACGCGTGCTCATGGGCTCAGTATGTTCGAGGCAACCGCGTGGCGAAAAGTGACAGCGTGCCGCGCCGGTGGGAGATACAGTTCACGGGCCCATCACACGTACGACGTACTGTGAGTCCGCCATGTAGCGAGGCACTTTTTGCATGAGCGCTTCCGTCGATCGACTCTCGCGCCGTCGCATGCTGCAGATGTTGAGCAGCGGTGCGCTGGTCACTGCGGTCCCGCCCCGATTGCTACGTGCTGCAGATGCGCTCGTGCTGAAATCGAATCCGTTCACACTCGGCGTAGCATCGGGCTATCCGACCCACAACGGTATGGTGCTGTGGACGCGCCTAGCGCCAGCCCTGTTCGAGCCGGGCAACGGCTTGCCCATGGACGCGGCGATTCCCGTGCAATGGGAGATTGCGGCGGATGAGGCCATCAAGCAGGTCGTCGCCTCCGGGACGGAGTACGCAATCCCTGAGTGGGCCCATTCGATTCACGTCGAAACGGATGCGCTCGATCCCGATCGCGATTACTGGTATCGCTTCACCGCAGCTGGGCATCGCAGTGCCATTGGTCACACGCGGACGGCACCGCGGCTCGATGCGCAAGCCGCGAGTCTCAGGCTCGCGCTCGCGTCGTGTCAGCAGTACGAGCAGGGCTATTACGTCGCGTATCGCCACATGACGCAGCAACCGCTCGATCTCATCGTGCACGTGGGCGACTACATCTACGAGACGAGCTGGGGCAGGAATCTCGTCCGGCGACACAACGCACCCGAAACGTTCACGCTCGAGGACTATCGCAATCGACACGCGCTGTATCGTTCGGATCCGGACTTGCAGGCGGCGCACGCGCATTGCCCGTGGCTCGTGACCTGGGACGATCATGAAGTGGCGAACGATTACGCGGGCACAATCTCTGAGCAGAACGACGAACCCGAGCTATTCCTGCCCCGTCGTGCGGCTGCCTATCGGGCCTATTACGAGCACATGCCGCTACCGCGCCGCGCGCTCCCGTTCGGTGCATCGATGCGCCTCTACACACAGCGTTTGTTCGGTGATCTCGTGAGTATCTACATGCTCGACGGCCGGCAGTATCGGGATGTGCAGGCATGCTATCCACTGGGTGAACGCGGCGGTGTTGCTGCGAACTGCGAGGCACTGCGCGACGCAAGACGCACGTATCTCGGCGCGCGTCAGGAGGAATGGCTCGTTGGCCGTCTCGCGCAAAGCCGTGCGCGTTGGAACCTACTCGCACAAGGCACCGTCGTGGCCTACATGGACGAGCAACCCGGTCCGGGCGAGCGCTTCTGGACAGATGGTTGGAATGGCTACCCGGCTGCGCGCGAGCGATTGGTCAGTGCACTCGTCGAAACGAAGACCAGCAATCCGGTGCTGCTGGGTGGTGACATTCATGCGTTCATCGCCGCGAACCTCAACTATCAGCCGCATAACCTGAGTTCACCGGTAGTTGCGAGCGAACTCGTAACGACCTCCATCACGTCTCAGGCCCTCGATCAGAAGAAGCTCGATGTCATGAGCGCCGAGAACGAGAACTTGCTCTTCGCGAACAGCGAGAACCGCGGCTACTTGAGTATCGAGCTCACGCGGGATCGGCTGCGGGCCGATCTCATCGCGATGAACACGGTCACGGAGAAGGAGTCAGCCGCGCGTGTGGTGCGGTCATTCGTGAGCGAAAGCGGCAAGCCTGGGTTGAGCAGCGCGTGAGTGCATTGCGTTGAGCTGGAACGCGCTGCGCTACGTGAGAAGCAAGGCCGCCGTGCAGCTAGACGCAGTTCAACGCACGACCCCGCGCCATGTGCTCAACTCATTCGTTGCATTAACCGGATCCGGATGCGAGAGGCGTGGCTGACCGACGCAACATAGGACTCGAGCAACTATTCTCCCTGCCGTGGTGGCTGGGAGCGGCGCTCGGCTTGCTCGCGTATGGGATTCTCGGCTGGTTACTCCCGCAGTGGCTCGCCGATGAGCGGACCCGCGAGGACTTGGTCGAGGCCATGCAGATTCCGGCGATACTGGCATTCATCGTCGGCCTCACTATGTCGATCGGGAGTCTGTGGCGTGCACGCCGTCAGCGTCGCAAGTTCGCGGCTCGCGACGGACTGTCGGAGGTGCGCCGCTGGGGCCGTCGCGACTTTCAATCCAAGGTCGCGGATGCGTTCGAGCGACGCGGCTATGCACTGCGGCCACAGCGTTGCCGCGGCGTCGATCTCGTGCTCGAGAAGGACGGGCGTCGCTACCTCGTGTGCTGCAAGCAGTGGAAGGTGTTCAACGTGGGCTTGAAGCCGCTCGCCGAACTGCATGAGCGCATCAACGCGGAGGCGGCTGCGGGCGGCTTCTATATCTCGGCTGGCGTGTTCACGAGGCACGCACGCGGTTTTGCGGCCGAAGTGAATATCGAGCTGATCGGTGGCACATCGTTGCTCGGCTTTCTCGAGACGGATGCCGAGCCCACCGCGCCCACCGTGTATCGCGAGCCGGTCTTTGCGTCGAACACAGCGCTCACCATTCCGGTATGTCCCTACTGCGGCAATCCCATGGTTCGCCGCACCGCGAAGTTCGGCAAGAACGCAGGGGAAGAATTCTGGGGCTGCGGGCAGTATCCGCATTGTCGCGGCACTCGCAGTTGAGCTCGGACGCGAGTTGCCCCACGGTCGCAGGACCGGTCTCGCTGCAGTGTGGTCAGCTAGCAGCCTTGCCCAACAGCAGAGGGCTGTGTTATCAAGCTTCCCTATGAAGTTAGTCGCCTACCGCTATTGGTTCTACTTCGATGACCTCCGAAGCCAATGGCGGAAGGACTGAACTCGATTCGATAGCGATACACCGAGATCACCCAAAAAAACCGCCAGCCACCTGGCGGTTTTTTTATGCCCTTAGGTGGCGGTGGAGCTGAATGGGAGCCCGCATGCACGCCCGCACCGACGACTTACGCATCCGTGAAATTCGAGAACTCGTCATTCCCGAGAAAGTCACGGCCGAGTATCCCTGCACCGATGCTGCCGCCGAGACAGTGGCGCAGGCACGCATCGCCATGCAGAACATCCTGCACGGGCGCGACGATCGCTTAGCGGTGGTCATCGGTCCATGCTCGATTCACGATCCCATCGCGGCGATGGACTACGCACGACGGCTGAAGGAGCAGCGCGAGCGCTTCAAGGGCGAGCTCGAAATCGTCATGCGTGTTTATTTTGAGAAACCACGTACCACCGTAGGCTGGAAGGGGCTCATCAACGACCCCGACCTGGACGGCAGCTTTAACATCAATCGCGGCCTGCGCGTCGCCCGTCAGTTGCTGCGTGACATCAACGAGCTCGGCCTCCCCGCGGGCAGCGAATTTCTCGACATCATCACGCCACAGTACATCGCCGATTTCGTTGCCTGGGGTGCGGTCGGTGCGCGGACGACGGAAAGCCAGGTGCATCGCGAGATGGCATCTGGTTTGTCATGCCCCATCGGCTTCAAGAACGGCACGGACGGCAATGTGAAGATTGCGATCGATGCCGTGCAGGCCGCGTCGCACGCCCATCATTTTCTCGCCGTTACGAAGCAAGGCCACAGCGCCATCGCGACCACGACAGGCAACGCCGACTGCCACGTGATTCTGCGCGGCGGGAAGACGCCCAACTACGACGACGCAAGCGTGAGCGCCGTGTGCCAGCTGCTCAGCGCAGCCAAGCTACCGGCGCGCTTGATGGTCGACGTGAGCCACGGCAACAGTAATAAGCGCCCTGAGAACCAGCCAGCGGTCGCCGCGGAGATCGCTACTCGCATCGCAGCGGGTGAAGATCGCATCGCCGGCCTGATGGTCGAGAGCCATCTGAAGGCAGGCCGCCAAGATCTCGCGAATGGCCGCGTGCTCGAG
>CBJNAT010000226.1:0-5568 GCA_966434585.1 uncultured Gammaproteobacteria bacterium
CGTGCACGCGGTGCGAAGGGCCTCATCATCGACGCCGGCGTGCGCGACGTGAAGGACCTCACCGCGATGCAGTTCCCGGTGTTCTCGAAGGCGATCAGCGCGAAGGGCACGATCAAGGCGACTGTCGGGTCGGTCAATGTGCCGGTCATTTGTGCAGGCGCGGCAGTGAACCCAGGCGATGTGGTGGTGGGCGATGATGACGGTGTCGTCGTTGTGCCTGCTGCCATCGCACAGCAAGTGGCAGATGCCGCCAAAGCTCGAGAGAAAAACGAAGCTGGCAAGCGCGAGCAGTTGGCGAAGGGGGTGCTCGGTTTGGACATGTACAAGATGCGCGAGGGTCTCGAGCGCGCCGGACTCAAGTACATCGATTGATATGGCGAGCCAGCCCCTTCAATGGCGCATCGGTCTCATCGGCTACGGTGAAGTGGGCCGTATCCTCGCGGAGGATCTGCGCGCTCAGAGCGTGAAGGTCAGTGCGTACGATCTGAAGCTGGGCCAGGCCACAGGCGTAGACCTCATCGCCCATGCGCAAACTCATCGCGTGAGACTCGCGGAATCGCATGCAGACCTGGCCAGCGATTCCGATCTCATCATTTCCGCGGTCACCGCCAGTCAGACGACCGCCGTTGCAACCGCCTGCGCTCCGGGGATCGCGCGCAAGACTTGGTTCCTCGATCTGAACTCGGCTTCGCCGGGCGCAAAAGAAGCCGCTGCAGAGCTGATCGAGCGCGCCGGTGGCTGCTATGTGGAAAGCGCCGTCATGACCTCGGTGCCGCCGCACCGCATTCGCGTGCCCATGCTGCTGGGCGGCACGCACGCCAGTCTCCTTGCCCCCGTGCTCGAGATGCTCGGCTTCAACGCCAAAGTGGCCAGCGCGCAGCTCGGCGTCGCCTCCGCCACGAAGATGTGTCGCAGCATCATGATCAAAGGCCTCGAAGCCATGGTCATCGAGAGCCTCACGGCCGCACGCGCCTATGGCGTTGAAGACGGCGTGCTGGCATCGCTCAAGGAAACATTCCCCGGCATCGATTGGGAGAAGCAGGCCACGTATTTCTTCCAACGCTCGATTCAACACGGCCGCCGTCGCGCCGAAGAAGTTCGCGAGGTCGCGCAGACCGTGCGCGAAGTGAAGCTCGACCCCTGGTCCGCGAACGGCACCGCCGAACGGCATGCGTGGGTCGCAGACTTAGCCGATACGGGCGTGTTCGGACGGAAGGACGGCGAATCATTCGCCAGATCCAAAGACTGGCGCATCGAAGCCGATCGCATCCTCGCCTACCTCAAGTCGCAATCATGACGTTCACGATGACACCCGGGTGGCTGTGCTTCCATCCCGCCCCTTCCGTACCGCGCTTCAAAGCGCCGCCGGGCGCGGTCGATGCGCATTGCCATGTATTCGGCCCAGGCGCTGAATTTCCATACGCGCCCGAGCGCAAGTACACCCCGTGCGATGCCTCCAAGCAGCAGCTGTTTGCACTGCGCGATCGCTTGGGATTCGAGCGCAATGTGATCGTGCAGGCGACGTGTCATGGCAGCGATAACCGCGCCCTGGTCGATGCCCTCCTCCACTCGCACGGCAAAGCGCGTGGCGTTGCGACCGTGAAACGTTCAGTGACGGACGAACAGTTGCAGGCGCTGCATGCCGCAGGTGTACGCGGCACGCGCTTCAACTTCCTGAAGCGTCTCGTCGACTTCACGCCGAAGGACGAACTGCTCGAGATTGCGCAGCGCATCGCGCCGCTCGGCTGGCATGTGGTCGTGTACTTCGAAGCGCAGGACCTGCCCGAGCTATGGGACTTCTTCACCTCACTACCCACGACCGTGGTCGTCGATCACATGGGTCGGCCTGATGTGCGCAAGCCCGTGGACGGACCGGAGTTCGAGCTGTTCATGAAGCTCATGCGCGAGCACAGCAACGTGTGGTCGAAGGTAAGCTGTCCTGAGCGGCTGAGCTATTCAGGTCCGAAAGCGCTCGATGGCGAACAGCAGGCGTATCGCGATGTCGTGCCGTTCGCGAAACGGCTCGTCGAAACGTTCCCGGATCGCGTGCTGTGGGGCACGGACTGGCCGCACCCGAACCTGAAAGACCACATGCCCGACGACGGCTTGCTCGTCGACTGGATCCCGCACATTGCCACCAAACCGGAACTGCAGCGCAAACTGTTGGTCGACAACCCGATGCGCCTGTATTGGCCGGAGCAGAGATAACCATGGCCCTCGATAAACCGTACAAAGACATCCCCGGCACGACCATTTTCGATGCCGAACAGTCCCGCAAGGGCTACCACTTGAACCAGTTCTGCATGTCGCTCATGAAAGCGGAGAACCGCGAGCGCTTCAAAGCGAACGAGCGTGCGTATCTGGATGAGTGGCCCATGACGGAAGACCAAAAGCTGGCCGTGCTCGCGCGCGACTACAACCGCTGCATCGCGCTCGGCGGCAACATCTACTTCCTGGCGAAAATCGGTGCGACGGACGGCAGGAGCTTCCAGCAAGTCGCCGCCTCGATGAGCGGCATGACGCAGGAGGAATACGCACACATGATGCTGAACGGCGGCCGCCCCGCTGCAGGCAATCGCTACATCGGGGAGAAGCAGTGATGGCCAAGGTCACAGGGTCCGTTTACACCTCGCACGTCCCGGCCATTGGCGCGGCACTCGATAACGGCAAGTCCGGCGAACCGTATTGGGTGCCGGTCTTCAAAGGTTACGAAGCCTCGAAAGCCTGGATGAAGGAGCACATGCCGGACGTCGTCGTGCTGGTCTTCAACGACCATGGCACGGCCTTCGATATGCGCATGATTCCGACGTTTGCGATCGGTTGTGCCGCCGAATTCAAACCGGCCGATGAAGGCTGGGGCCCGCGCCCCGTGCCTGTCGTGCAAGGTCATCCCGAGCTCGCAGCTCACATCGCGCATTCGGTGATCCAGGACGATTTCGATCTGACCATCGTGAATGAGATGGAAGTCGATCATGGCCTCACAGTGCCCTTGAGTCTGCTATGCGGCCAGCCCAAGGACGCGTGGCCGTTTCGTGTCATTCCGTTCGCCGTGAACGTTGTGCAGTACCCCGTGCCTTCGGGCCGCCGCTGCTACATGCTGGGCAAGGCGATTCGTAAAGCGATCGAATCGTACGATGAGCCGCTGAAGGTGCAGGTGTGGGGCACCGGCGGCATGAGCCATCAGCTGCAAGGTCCGCGCGCAGGTCTCATCAACAGGGAGTGGGACAACGCCTGGCTCGACAAGCTGATTGCCGACCCGGACACACTCTCCCGCTTGCCGCACATCGACTACGTGCGTGAAGCCGGCTCTGAAGGCATCGAGCTCGTGATGTGGCTCATCGCGCGCGGCGCTATGGGCGATGCCCCGCCCAAAGTCGCGCACCGTTTTTATCACGTGCCCGCATCGAACACGGCGGTGGGCCATCTGGTCTTGGAGGCCGGCAAATGACGATCAAAGTTGCACTCGCCGGCGCCGGGGCGTTCGGCATCAAGCATCTGGATGCCATCAAGCAGATCCCCGATGTGCAGGTCGTCTCGCTCGTCAGCCGCGAGCTCGACAAGACCCAGGAAGTGGCGGCGAAGTACGGCATTTCGCACTCGGCGACAGAGTTGTCCGAAAGCCTGAAGCTGAAGGACGTCGATGCAGTCATTCTGTGCACGCCGACGCAGATGCATGCGGCGCAAGCGATCGAATGCCTGAAGGCCGGGAAGCACGTGCAGGTGGAGATTCCGCTCGCCGACAGCTTGAAGGATGCCGAAGCGGTGGTTGCGCTACAGAAGCAGACGGGGCTCGTCGCGATGTGCGGCCATACACGCCGCTTCAATCCGAGCCATCAGTACGTACACAAGAAGATCAAAGCCGGTGAGCTCAACGTGCAGCAGATGGACGTGCAGACGTACTTCTTCCGCCGCACGAACATGAATGCGCTGGGCCAGCCGCGCAGCTGGACCGATCACCTCTTGTGGCATCACGCCGCGCACACGGTCGATCTCTTCCAGTATCAGACCGGAGGCGAGATCGTGCAGGCGAACGCGGTCCAGGGGCCGATCCATCCGAAACTCGGCATCGCGATGGATATGTCCATCCAGATGAAGTCGAGCACTGGTGCGATCTGCACCCTCAGTCTCTCGTTCAACAACGACGGTCCGCTCGGCACGTTCTTCCGCTACATCTGCGACAACGGCACGTTCATCGCGCGCTACGACGATCTGGTGAACGGCAAGGAAGAAAAGATCGATGTGTCCAAGGTCGACGTGTCGATGAACGGCATCGAGCTACAGGATCGCGAGTTCTTCGCCGCCATTCGAGAGAAGCGCGAGCCGAATGCGAGTGTGGCGCAAGTGCTGCCCTGCTATCGCGTGCTGCACAAGTTGGAACAGCAGTTGATTGAGGGCTAATGACCTGTACAGTTCCGTTCGTGCTGAGCCCTGCGACTGAGCTCAGGACAGGCTTGTCGAAGCACATTTAGATAAAGAGCCCTTCGACAGGCTCAGGGCGAACGGAAATCAGTTGGAACCTTCCGATCAGTGCCCTCCTAGCCCAGTGCCCTTCTAGCCCTCATGCAATCCCGCCCCCTCGGTCCCTTCACCGTCTCCGCGCTCGGGCTCGGATGCATGAACCTGAGCCATGCCTACGATGTGCCACCCTCGCCGGCCGACGCCGAACGAGTGCTGCTACGCGCGCTCGATCTGGGGATCACCCACTTCGACTGCGCCGCACTCTACGGATTCGGCGCGAACGAGGAGTTGCTCGGGAACGTTCTGGGGTCGCGGCGTTCGCAGTTCACCCTCGCCACCAAGGGCGGCATGTATGGCATCGACGGCAAGCGTGTGATTGACGGCCGGCCCGACACGATCAAGCGCGAGTTCGAAAACAGTCTGCGGCGACTGAAGACCGATACGATCGATCTGTTCTACCTGCATCGCTGGGACAAGAAAGTCCCCGTGGAAGACAGCATGGGCGCCATCGTGGATCTGGTGCGCGAAGGCAAGGTGCGCAGCGTCGGTCTGTCGGAAGTGTCGGCGAGCACGCTGCTGCGCGCACATGCCGTGCATCCGATTGCAGCCGTGCAGACCGAGTATTCGCTGTGGACTCGCAACGCGGAGATCGCAGTGCTCGATGAGTGCCGCAAGATCGGCGCAGCGTTCGTGGCGTTCAGCCCGCTGGCACGAGGCTGGCTCACCAACACGTTTCACGATGTGAGCCACCTACTGCCGAAAGACATTCGCAAGGCGATGCCGCGCTTCCAGCCTGAGAACTTCGCGCGCAATCAGCCGATTCTCGATGCATTCGTAGCGCTCGCGAGTGAAGCCGGGTGCACGCCCGCACAGCTCGCGCTCGCCTGGCTGCTCAACAAGCATCCGCATGTCCACCCGATTCCCGGCACTCGCTCCATCGCACACCTCGAAGAGAACGTCGGCACGGTGAACGTGCAGCTCGATGCGTCGATGATCGATCGTTTGGACCGCCTGTTCGCGCCGGGACGAATCGCCGGCGCTCGTTACCCTGCCGCAACGCAGGCAGAGATCGATACGGAAGAATTCCCAAGCTAATCGGTATGCGCCCTC
>CBJNAT010000227.1:0-5560 GCA_966434585.1 uncultured Gammaproteobacteria bacterium
GGGGCAAGAGTCGCGTTCCCGACCCCCGGGTCCCAACCCCCAGTCCCCAGGCCCATTCCATCCGCTTGCGCGGCGCCCGCCAACACAACCTCAAGCACATCGACATCGAGTTACCGCTGCAACGCCTCGTCTGCATCACCGGTGTCTCTGGCTCCGGCAAGTCGACGCTCGTGCAAGACGTGCTGTATCCCGCGCTGCTCAAGAAGCGCGGCAAGCAGACCGAGGCTCCGGGCGCGTTCGACGCACTTGAAGGCGACGACGCCATCGGCGAAGTCGTGTTCGTCGATCAATCGCCCATCGGCCGCACGACACGCTCGAATCCTTCGAGCTACGTCGGTGCATTCGATGCGATCCGCAAGCTGTTCGCGAACGAGGCACTCGCAAAGGAGCGCGGTTACACACAGGGCACGTTCAGCTTCAACGCAGGCGATGGCCGCTGCCCAGCATGCGGCGGCAATGGCTTCGAACACATCGAGATGCAGTTTCTCTCCGATGTGTATCTGCGCTGCGCGCAGTGCAACGGTCAGCGCTTTCGCGATGAAGTGCTGGACGTCACCATCGCGCGCGGCGAAGGCGCGCCTGTGAACATTGCACAAGTGCTCGAGATGACGGTGTCACAGGCGCTTGCGTGCTTCGTGAGAGATGAAGAGGTGATCCGGCGGTTGCAGCCATTGGCCGACGTCGGACTGGATTACGTGCGACTCGGACAACCGGTGCCGACGCTGTCGGGCGGCGAGGCGCAACGGTTGAAGTTGGCAGGGCATCTCGCGGAGAGCGCGGCGATGACTCGGCGTCTCGCCACCAATGGCAGACCGACGTTGTTCCTGTTCGACGAGCCCACCACGGGTCTTCACTTCGACGACATCGCAAAGCTCCTCGGTGCGTTTCGACAGCTGCTCGCGGCCGGACACTCGCTCGTCGTGATCGAGCACAACCTCGATGTGATTCGTGCAGCGGATTGGATCGTCGATCTTGGACCTGAAGGTGGCGATGCGGGGGGCGAGCTGGTGGTGGCGGGTACGGTGGCGGAGGTGAAGCGGTGTGAGCGATCGCATACGGGGCGGGCACTCATTCAGTGGGGCCTGGGGCGTGGGACCTGGGGCGTGGGCCAGAGTCGCGTTTCCGAACCCCAGGTCCCAAGCCCAAGGTCCCAGGCCCACTCCATCCGCATCCACGGCGCTCGCGAGCACAACCTCAAGAACATCGACGTCGACTTACCGCGCGACAAGTTCACCGTGATCACGGGTGTATCGGGTTCCGGTAAGTCGACGCTCGCCTTCGACTTGGTGTTCGCCGAAGGTCAGCGCCGTTATCTCGAATCGCTCAACGCCTATGCGCGGCAGTTCGTGCAGCCGCCAGCCCGGCCGGATGTCGATGCCATCTTCGGCATTCCGCCAACCGTCGCCATTGAGCAGCGCACCAGCCGTGGCGGACACAAGAGCACCGTCGCGACGCTCACGGAGATCTATCACTTCCTGCGGCTGCTCTATACGAAGCTGGGCACGCAGTACTGTCCCGACTGCGATGTACCCATCGAGCCCCAAACGTTCGATGCGATTGCTGCGCAGCTGCTGAAGCAGTACCGCGGTCAGAAGATCGAAGTCCTCGCGCCGCTCGTGATCGCGCGTAAGGGTGTGTACACCGAGCTGGCTGACTGGGCGAGCAGCAAAGGCTATGCAACTCTCCGGGTGGACGGGAAGCACATCCCGCTGTCGAAATGGAAGCGACTCGATCGCTACAGCGAGCACACCATCGAGCTGCCGGTCGCACAGCTCAGCGTGCATGCGAAAGCTGAAAGCGAGCTGCGTAACGCACTGCGTTCAGCGCTCGAGCACGGCAAAGGCGTGGTGCACGTTGCGCTCGAAACGGGCAAGCGAGCACAAAATGTCGTCGTGTATTCAACACGCCGTGCGTGCCCTTCATGCAACCGCAGCTTCGCTGAGCCCGATCCTCGGTTGTTCTCGTTCAACTCGCGCTACGGCTGGTGCACTTCCTGTCACGGCACGGGTCTGCATCTGGAGCTGGACGATGAAGAAGAAGGTGAAGAGCCTGCGGAACTGGTCGAGCACGACAGTGAAGATGGGGCCGTTTGCGAGACGTGTCACGGTGCCCGACTGAACGAAGTGGCGTTGCATGTCCGCTGGCAAGGCCGATCCATCAGCGAGTTCACTCGACACTCGGTCGCGCGTGCGCGCGAGCTAATGACGAAAGTAGAACTGCAGGGACGAGAGGCGGCTATCGCGCAGGACGTGCTCAAGGAAATCGCCACGCGGCTCGAGTTTCTCAGCGATGTCGGTCTCGGCTATCTCACGTTGGAGCGCTCGGCACCGACGCTCTCAGGCGGCGAGGCCCAGCGCATTCGGCTGGCCGCCCAACTGGGTTCGAATTTGCAAGGCGTCTGTTACGTGTTGGATGAGCCCACGATAGGGCTGCATCCCCGGGACAACGAGGTGCTCCTCCGCACACTCGAGCGTCTCGCGCACAAGGGCAACTCACTGCTGGTGGTCGAGCATGATGAAGACACGATTCGCCGCGCCGACCACGTGATCGATCTGGGCCCTGGCGCAGGCGTGCGGGGCGGTCGTGTGGTCGCACGTGGCACTGCCAAGGAGCTCGAGGCGAATCCCGACTCTGTGACGGGCCGTGCCCTGGTGGCGCCGCTGCTTCATCCGTTGCATGCGCGACGAACGGTCCATAACCAAACGCCGGCCATTGTCGTGCGCGGTGCGCGACTCAATAACCTTCGCAGTGTCGACGTGCGCTTCCCCCTGCAGCGGCTCATCGCCGTCACCGGTGTGTCGGGGTCAGGCAAGTCGACGCTGTCCCGCGATGTCCTGCACGACAACTTGCAGGCACGGCTGGGCAGCGCCAACAGGCGCAAGAAGAACGACTGGGTCGGTTGTCGAGAAATCGCAGGGCTTGAACACATCGAGCGCGTGCTCGAAGTGGACCAGACGCCGATCGGAAAGACGCCGCGATCCTGCCCGGCCACCTATGTGGGCTTTTGGGATGCGATCCGGCAAGTCTTCGCGCAGACCACTGAAGCACGCATCCGCGGCTACACGGCCGCTCGCTTCTCGTTCAATGCTGCTGGCGGGCGCTGCGAGACCTGCGAGGGCCAAGGCATGCGCAAGATCGAGATGAGCTTCCTGCCGGATGTGCGCATGTTGTGCGAGGACTGCCGCGGCATGCGCTTCAACCCGGAGACGCTCACTGTGAAGTACCGCGATCGCAGTATCGGCGAAGTGCTCGAGATGAATGTGGAGGAAGCGCTCCAGTTCTTCGCAAGCCATCGTTCCATCCGGCACTGCCTGCAGCTCTTGAACGATGTCGGTCTCGGTTATCTCACCCTTGGTCAACAAAGCCCTACGCTCTCCGGCGGCGAGGCTCAACGCATAAAGCTAGTGACCGAGCTCGCGAAAGTGCGTGGCGATGCGAGCACCAGGAGACCCGGCACACCGGGCACTCTTTACGTTTTGGATGAGCCCACCGTGGGTCTGCACATGGCCGATGTGGCGAAGCTCATCGATGTGTTGCATCGGCTGGTGGATGCCGGCAACACCGTCGTGACCATCGAGCACAACTTGGATGTCATCGCGGAAGCGGACTGGATCATCGACCTCGGACCGGAAGGCGGCGCGGGTGGCGGTAAGGTCGTGGCGTGCGGGGCTCCTGAGAAAGTTGCCTTGCAAACCAACGGTTCGTATACAGCTCGAGTGCTCGCTCCATTTTTGGAGTCGCGATCGCGACCTGAGTAGCACGATCGCCGGGGCAGTAGAGGCGACGGTCGTTTCCAGGGAAAATGGTTTCGGAGGTTACAGCGGTGCTCACGTCCATGTGTCGTTTCAGCTGGAACCACTCACGGCGATTGTATACACCGCTATCTCGAGCGACTCGCTGTACGCGTACGACGAGTAGAGCCCCTTAACTGGCCACGCTTCACAAAGCCGCAACACGGCTTGTATCCTCGCCGCCACGCGACGCACGAGTGGCTCAGCTCGGCTCGCAACCAACGCTAATCAAGCGGCGATCCACGCCGCACGCGTCCTGGCGACGTCGAAGCTCTTGGGAGAACCACATGTCTGGTAGTCCGATCATTGCGCATGCTGTTCGCCATGCGCTGTTAATGAGTGTGCTGAGTGCTGCCTCAGCGGTGCAGGCGCAAGACGATCGAGCCATACCGCTCGAGGAAGTGATAGTTACTGGTACGTCGATCCGGCGTGTAGACGCTGAATCGTCACTGCCCGTGCAGGTGCTTGACTCGGCAACGATTGCCAAGACCGGTGCTGCCTCAGTCGTCGACCTCTTGCAGAAACTGCCTGCGATTCAGAACAGCACTATGGAGGCCGAATCTGTCGGTGGCTCGACATTCGGTTTTGCCGGCGTTTCGCTTCACAACGTTGGCGAGAATCGGACGCTTGTCCTCCTGAACGGGCGGCGTTTGGCGCAGTTCGGTGGGCAGACACTCACCGGCTTTGCTGCTGCGGTCGATCTCAACAGCATTCCAGTCTCTGCGATTGAGCGCGTTGAAATTCTGACCTCGGGAGCGTCGGCCCTATACGGCTCTGATGCGGTTGCAGGCGTCGTCAACTTCATCACGAAGGATAGATCGACCGACAGAGGGATATCGGTCAACTACTACGGCCCTGAGGACGGAGCTCGCGAGAAGGGGATCAACATCTCCGGCGGTCTTGGTGACTACGGCGAAGACGGTTGGAACTTGTTCGTGACTTTGGCCGGAGACGAACGCACCGAACTCAACGCCGTCGATCGCAGCTTCGCGGATTCGGCCATCGTCAACTTCAAGCACGAAGGACAGCGCTGGACGTTCTTCAACGGCTCAGCTCGCAATATTCCCGCAAACGTGATCGCCACCGGCGGCTCATTGGCGGACAGTGCAGTCAGCTTGGAGTATCTCAACACAGGCGAGTGCCCAGAGAACTCGGCACCGGTAGGCTCCGGCTGCTACTTCGATCACGTGCGATTCATTCAGATCTACCCGAAAAGGGAACGCAAGACTGCAATGACGTCACTCAACGTGAAGGTCGGCGAAGATCACAATTTCTTCCTCGATGGACTGTGGTCCCAAGCGAAGCAGACGTCCAAGACGGCGCCGGTGCCCGGCGAACTTGCGATCGCAGTCGGTTCGCCGCTCTACAACACCTACTTGGCAGGTGTGACGGATGAGAATGGCGATCCTTTGTTCCCAGGTGTCGATGCCGACGCAGATGGCAGTATCGATCCGATCGTGGCTTCGTACCGTGCATTCGACCTTGGCCAGAGAATCGACAACGACAAGGCGAACTTCTATCAATTGTCCACGGGCCTAGAAGGACAGGTCGCAGGTTGGGACTACGACTTTGCACTGACGCAGTCGGAGAGCGACGTCAAGGGCAACATCTCTGGATATCCGGGCGCGCTCGGTTTCGCGGTCGGGACGCAGCCGGCTGGGCGACTGCGGCAACACGGTGAGCAGCGCGGCCTCGGCGTGCGACAGCCGCGCAGCCGGCTTGCCGAGGTAGGCCCATTGCTTCCCACCGCCGCGGCGCGCGACCAAACT
>CBJNAT010000228.1:0-5508 GCA_966434585.1 uncultured Gammaproteobacteria bacterium
TGAGGACATACAAGAGCGCTCGTCGATTCATCATTGATCAATCACCTGATCCGCGCGCAGCTGAGCGATCTGCGCCTCCGTGAACCACTCGCGCAAACCAGCCACTATGTTGGCGGAGGTGATCTCGTTCGGCGGCGTCGGGGTTGCCGGGACTGTGCGGCTGAATCGTGGGGCAGGCGCGGGCTGCACCACGCCATCGACCTCGACGAACGTGCCGCGCGCTTTCAGATGCGCATGCTCGGGCGCTTCGGACCAATGCAGCACAGGTGCGACGCACGCATCCGTCGGCGCAAAGATCGCCGCCCATTCGTCGCGTGATTTCGTCTTGAGCCGCTCGCCGATGAGCTGCTTTGCTTTGGGCCACGTTGCCGCATCGTTCTGTGAGCCGAGCTGCTCGGCATCGATGCCGAGCACTTGCAGGAACTCTGCGTAGAACTTGCTCTCGAGCGGACCGACCGCGAGCCACTGGCGATCGGCGCATTCGTATATGTCGTAGAAGTGGGAGCCGGAGTCCGCGGTGTTGGTGCCACGCTCAGGTTTCAGCATGCCCGCGGCGTGCATGCCGAAGAACGTCGTCGCCAGAGAAGCCGTACCGTCGACGATGGCAGCATCAACGACCTGACCCTTGCCCGAACGTTGCGCTTCGATGATCGCCGCGCAGATGCCGAGCGCGAGGTACAACGCGCCACCGCCGTAATCGCCGATGAGGTTCAGCGGCACTGAGGGTGGTTGATCCTTGCGGCCGATTGCGTGGAGTACGCCAGTGATCGCGATGTAGCCGATGTCGTGTCCTGCTGTCTGAGCGAGCGGGCCGCTCTGGCCCCAACCCGTCATGCGTCCATACACGAGTCGCGGATTACGCTGCAGACACGCATCCGGTCCAAGGCCGAGCCGCTCCATCACACCCGGTCGAAAACCTTCGATGAGCGCATCGGCTTGCTCGATCAACTGCAGTGCGGTGTCGATGCCCTTCGCATCTTTGAGGTCCAGCGCAATGGTCTTGCGACTGCGCAGCAGCAGGTTGTACTTGAGCGGCCGCTTGATGCCGAGCTCGGCCGGTTGTTTGCGATCGATGCGCAAGACGGTTGCGCCGAGATCGGCGAGGAGCATGGCGCACATCGGCCCGGGCCCGACGCCTGCGAGCTCGACGATCTTGATACCAGCGAGCGGTCCGGTGCGAGTGCTCATCGCTTGCGCATCGCATCCCACTGCTCGTCGCTCCAGTCCTGCATGGCGCGCACGGACGGGCCGCCCACGCCCTGCATCCAGCGACCGCCATCGATCACGATCAGCTCGCCGGTGATGTAACTCGATTCATCGGCGGCGAGATAGGCGAAGAGATTTGCAAGCTCGATGTGCTGCCCCACGCGACGCAGGGGTACGGACAGTTCCTGCGGCTCCACCTGCGAGCCTGGCGGGTAGAGTCGCTCCCATGCGCCTTCCGTTGGAAAAAGGCCAGGGGCAACTGCATTCAGGCGAATGTTCTTCTTGCCCCATTCGACAGCCAGGCTGCGCGTCATCGCGACGATGCCGGCTTTCGCTGCCGTGGAGGGCGCCGGGAAGGCGCTGCCCGTGAGGGATGGGGTGGTGGCGACGCTCAACACCGTGCCCGGACGTCCCGCTTCGATCCAACGGCGGCCGGCCGCCACCGTGCAGTAGAAGCTGCCGTGCAACACGATGTTGAGGATCGCATCGATCGCGCGCGGGGAGAGCTTGTCGGTACGCGCGATGAAGTTCGCCGCCGCATTGTTGATGAGAATGTCGAGCGGCCGATCCGCCCACACCGTATCGATCATCTGCTCGACGGCATCCGCACTGCGTACGTCACACCCGACGAATGACACGTTGCCGCCGGTTGCTTGCCGTAGCTCCTGCGCCGTGGCCTCGAGCACTTCCGTGCGCCTGCCGCAGATCACCACATCGGCGCCAAGCTCTGCATACCGCTTGGCAATGCTCTTGCCCAACCCGGTACCGCCACCGGTGATCAACGCTTTCTTGCCCTTCAGCAGATCGGCTCTGAACATGCGAATGGTCCGTGTGTTGTTGTGGAAGGCGTGAGACCTGAGGCGTGAGGCGTGAGCCAGAGCTGCTTCTCCCTCAAGCCTCAAGCCTCACGCCTGTAGATTCATCGCCTGCTTTCGCGCCCGAGCAACGCGTTCGCGATGATATTGCGCTGAATCTGGTTCGTGCCTTCGATCACCTGTACGACTTTCGCATCGCGGAAGTAGCGGTTGATCGGGTACTCGTTGGAAATGCCTGCTGCACCGAACAGCTGCACGGCATCGGTCGCGACTTTCATCGCGACGTCTGCGGCGAAGCACTTGGCCATGGCGGCGAGCTTGCCCATCTCGGGACCTTTCTCGCCCGCATCGATGGCCGCTGCCGCTTTATAAGTGAGCTGACGTGCCGCCTCGGTCTGCATGGCCATGTCCGCGATCATCCAGCGCACGCCCTGGAAGTCGCTCACCGTACGGCCAAACGCATGGCGGTTCTTGATGAACTCGACGGCATGGTCGATGGCGCCTTGCGCGATCCCAACGGCACGTGCGGCGACGATCGGCCGGCTGGCATTGAACGCTTCCATGACGAGTTTGAAGCCTTGATCGCCTTCAGGGCCCATGCGATTCGCTTCGGGCACGAACGCATCGTCGAAGTACAAAGGACACGAGGGCACGCCACGTGCGCCCATCTTCGGTTCCTTGCCGCCGACCGTGAAACCCGGTGTGCCTTTCTCGACGATGAAGAGGTTGATGCTGTCCTTGCCTTCGGATGTGGTGCACTTCGCGCCCACGAGCACGAAGTCCGCGACATCGGAGTTCGTACACCAGATCTTGGAGCCTTTCAGCTTGTAGCCGCCGGGTACTCGCATCGCACGTGTCTTGATGCCGGAGACGTCCGACCCACTCTGCGATTCAGTCGTCGAGAAAGCGCCGCGTAATTCGCCGGCCGCAAGGCCGGGCAGGAAACGTTTCTTCTGCTCTTCATTGCCCGCCGCGAGCAACGCACCGAACGCAACCCACTGCACCACGAGTAGATAACCGGTGTTGTAGCAGACGCGTCCGAACTCCTCGACCGCGAGGCAGCCGGACAAGAGGCTCCCCGTGCCGCCGTACTCCGCAGGAAAGGGCAAGGCGAAGAGGCCGAGGTCCTTCAGGAGATCGAACATGTCTTGCGGATACTCGGCGGTGCGATCGATCGCATCCGCACGGGCCGCCACCTTCTCCCGGGCAACGCGCCGCACCAGGTCCTGAATGGCCCGCTGTTCATCGGTGAGCGAGTAGGTCAAGCGAGGAAGCTCCTGAACGCGGTACCAATATCCGAACGATGTTTACAATCGTGAATGCCGGGGGGTGCGCTTGTCAACGGTAAATCAGAGCCTTTCCGCGGCACCCACCCACCCCCCATACGGGCATTGACTTGAGAGGTCCCGATGTTAATGTCCGCGGAACAACGTTCAACTATGCGTACAGCGAAATCTCACGCCTGACGGCTTCGACGTGAGGGGGAATCCTTGGGCATGATCAGCGCACAACATACCGAGTGGGACGAGAGCTACGACTTTGTGATCGTCGGCAGCGGCGGCGGTTCGATGTGTGCGGCGCTCCTGTGCAAGACGCTCGGCCGCCGCGCGCTGATCCTTGAAAAGCAGGCGCGCGTCGGCGGTTCCACTGCTTTCTCCGGTGGCGTGTGGTGGGTTCCGAACAACCCCGTCATGAAGCGCCACGGCGTCGAAGACTCATATGAGAAAGCGCGCCAGTACATGGAGAGCGCGGTGATGTACCACGGGCCTGGATCGAGCCCGGCGCGACGCGACGCATTCCTACGTACCGGCCCGGAGATGGTGGATTTTCTCGAGCGTCACGGCATGGCGTTCGAATACGCCGACGGCTGGTCCGACTACTACGACGATCTGCCTGGGGGCCAGCCGCGCGGCCGCTCGCTCGTGGCCAAGCTCTTCGACATCAAGGAACTCGGCGAATGGGCGCCGAAGCTGGCGCGCTATGCCGGTGTGTTGCCGCCGGCGAACTCGAACGAGTTCCCCGAGCTGTTGCTCCTCAAACGCACGTGGGCTGGCAAGAAGAAAGCAGTGCAGATCGCGTGGCGCATGCTGTCCCAGAAACTCACGGGCAAAGAGCTCGTGAGTCAGGGCGCGGCGATTCAAGGCCGTATGTTGCAGATCGCACTGCGCGAACAGCTACCGATCTGGACGGAGACGGCGGTGCGCGACTTCGTCGTCGAGGACGGTCGAGTGGTGGGCGTCATTGCAGAACGCAATGGCAAAGAGGTCCGCGTGCGTGCGCGCGATGGCGTGCTGATCAACAGCGGCGGCTTCTCCCGCAATGCGCAGATGCGCAAGCAATACCATCCGCAACCCTCGTCGGCGAGCTGGACGAATGCAAATCCCGGGGATACGGGCGAGATGATCCAGGCCGCCATGCGGCTCGGCGCCACGGTCGACTGCATGGAGGAAGCGTGGTGGGTCGTGACGTCGATGGGTCCGAACGAGACGTGGCCCGAGGGCGCGGTCGCACCGAACGGCACGGTGATTCCATTCATGCATCACCTCGATCTGTCGCTGCCGTTCTCGATGATGGTGGACGGTCAGGGCAATCGTTTCTGCGATGAAGCGGGCGCGTACATGGAAATCGGTCAGCGCATGTACAAGCGCCATCAGGAAACGGGCAAGGCCGTGCCGAGCTGGGTGATCATGGACAGCCGCCAACGCAAGTACTACGTGTGGGGCAACGCCTTGCCTGGACAGATTCCGAAGCAGTGGCTCGAGAGCGGTTACCTCATCCAGGCGAGCACGATTGCCGAGCTCGCGCAGAAGTGCGGCATCGACGTGCAAGGGCTCGAGCGCACCGTGCAGCGCTTCAATGGCTTCTGCAAGACGGGCGTGGATGAGGACTTTCGACGCGGTGGGCGCGCGTTCGATCGCGCGCATGGCGATCCCACGATCAAGCCCAATCCCAATCTCGGCCCCATCGAACAGCCGCCGTTCTATGCGGTGCGTATGTATCCCGCTGACGTCGGCACTGCCGGCGGCATGGTCACCGATGAATATGCACGGGTGCTGCGCGCGGATGGCTCGGTCATTCCCGGGCTCTACGCTACGGGGAACTGCACCGCGTCCGTCTTAGGCCGCTGCTATCCCGGCGCCGGTGCGAGCATCGGTGCTTCTTTCGTGTTTGGTTATATCGCCGCGCGACATGCGGCGCAGTCGCAATCGATAGAGCAAGCCGCGCCGGCGCGTGCGGTTGCTGGAGCTTGATATGACATCGACGCAGACACCCGATCGGCGCACGCTGGTCGATATCTATCGGCGCATGACGCTGAGCAAACAGAACGATGAACGTTTTCGTGCAACGATCAAGGCCGGCAAGATCATGGCGGTGTATTACTCGCCGCGCGGCCAGGAAGTGATTCCCGCAGCTGTTTCAGTGAACCTCACGAATGAGGACTACATCTGCACGATCTACCGCGGGATTCACGACATGCTCGCGCAGG
>CBJNAT010000229.1:0-5501 GCA_966434585.1 uncultured Gammaproteobacteria bacterium
GCACGATCCTTTACCTCGAAGATCTCACCGTCAGCTTCGATGGCTTCAAAGCGTTGAATGCGCTGACGCTGTATGTCGACGTGGGCGAGCTTCGCTGCATCATCGGCCCGAACGGCGCCGGTAAGACGACGATGATGGATGTGATTACGGGCAAGACGCGCCCCGACTCGGGTTCTGCGTGGTTCGGTCAAACGATCGACCTTCTGACCCTCACCGAGCCCGAGATTGCGGAGGTCGGCGTCGGCCGCAAGTTCCAAAAGCCGACGGTGTTCGAGCATCACACGGTGTTCGAGAACCTCGAGCTCGCCGTCGCCGGCGACAAGAGCTTCTGGCACACCCTCGTGAAGCCGCTCACGAGCGAACAACGCACGCGTGTCGAAGAAGTGATGGCTGCGATCAATCTCGTAGATCAGCGTCGCACGATGGCCGGTACGCTCTCCCACGGTCAGAAGCAGTGGCTCGAGATCGGCATGCTGCTGATGCAGGACCCACAGTTGCTCCTAGTGGACGAACCCGTCGCCGGGATGACACCGCAGGAAGTCGAGCGCACCGCCGAACTGCTCGTCTCGCTCGCCGGCAAGCACTCCGTCGTCGTGGTCGAACACGACATGGAGTTCGTGCGCTCCATCGCCAAGCGCGTGACCGTGCTGCACGAAGGCAGTGTGCTGGCGGAGGGAACCATCGATGAAGTGCAGGGGAATGCCAAGGTGGTTGAAGTTTATTTGGGAGAGTAATGAGAGCGGCCAGTTAGTCTGCTAGTCGGCTAGTCTGCTAGCCAGAAATGGGGTGAGTACGGGCTGCATCCTTTCTGGCTAGCCGACTAGCTGACTAGCAGACTAGCCACCTGCAAAGACAAGACATGCTCCACATCCACTCCCTCAACCAGTTCTACGGCGGCAGCCACATCCTCTGGGACATCGGCATGCTCGTGCCTGGCGGTTCGATCACGTGTCTCATGGGCCGCAACGGCATGGGTAAGACCACGTTGCTCAAGTGCATCATGGGTCTGCTGCCGATTGCCTCGGGGCAGATGAAGTTCGAAGAGACCGATCTCGCCACGCAAGCGGCTGATCGACGTGCTCGCATGCGCATCGGCTATGTGCCGCAGGGTCGTGAGATTTTTTCGCAGCTCACAGTGGAAGAGAACCTGCGTATCGGCCTGGGTGCGCGCGCTGACCGCAAGCGCAACATCCCAGAACAGATCTTCGAGATCTTCCCGGTGCTCAAGAAGATGCTGCGCCGGCGCGGCGGGGACTTATCGGGCGGCCAGCAACAGCAGCTCGCGATCGGTCGCGCACTCGTGCTCGATCCTCGCTTATTGATCCTGGATGAGCCCTGCGAAGGCATCCAACCGAACATCGTCCATGAGATTGGCGATATCCTGCTGCGCCTGAATCGCGAGATGAATCTCACCGTGTTACTCGTGGAACAGAAACTGCCGTTCGCACGCCGAGTCGCAAGCGACTTTCGCATCCTCGATAAAGGCCGCGTGGTCGCGAGCGGCAAGATGAGCGAGATGACGGATGACATGGTCAAGCATCATCTGACGGTATGAACGAGGCTGTAGGCGGTAGGCTGTGGGCTGTAGGTCAGAACGCGGAAGGAATTTCCGGTTCTGATTCCGAACCTACAGCCTACGACCGGAAGGAAGTCCCGCGGGACAGCCTACCGCCTACAGCCTCGCGCGGCTGGCAAGCTGCACTGAGCCTGAGGTACGAAGCGCGTAACGAGCGAACCGTCCTCACCCACCGTCGCCACGTCGGTCCACTCATCGTGCAGCGACCGTTCTATCCCGAAGGCAACATCTGCCACAGCTACATCGTGCATCCACCCGGCGGTGTCGTTGGTGGTGATGAGCTCACTGTGCAGGTCGCCTGCACCCCGGGCACACATGCGGTGATCACCACACCCGCTGCCGCGAAGTTCTATCGCAGCGACGGTGCGATTGCACGGCAGCAGCAACAGCTGAGCGTCGAAGATGCTCATCTCGAATGGCTGCCGCAGGAGACGATTTACTATCCTGGCGCGAACGCGCGGGCTACCACGCAAGTGCAGCTCAAAGGTCAGTCGCGCTTCATCGGCTGGGAGCTCGCGTGCCTCGGTCTGCCTGCACGCGGCGAGAGCTTCGATCATGGGGCGCTGCAACTCGGCTTCGAGTTGTGGACGGGCGAGACACCTCGCTATGTTGATCGCTTGCAGGTACGCGGCGGCACCGATGCGTTGACCTCGTTCTGGGGTTGGGCCGGCCAGACTTGCTTGGGTACGATGCTGGCCACGCCTGCGAAACGCGAGTGGGTGGAACTTGCTCGCAGCGTGCCTGTGGTTGCCGTGCAGATGGCGGCAACGGTGGTGGATGGTGTGCTGGTGTGTCGCTGCCTGGGACAGCAGGCCGAAACCGTTCGCAATGCTTTCATCGCCATCTGGGAGGTTCTGCGGCCGCAACTGTTTGGCATTGCACCTGTACGGCCGAGGATTTGGGCCACGTGAATAGAATGGGCTGAAGCCTGAGACGTGAGCCAGAAGTTTTTCCCTCGAGCCTCACGCCTCAAGCCTCAAGCCTCAAGCCTCAAGCCTTGCAGCAGAGCGAAACATGGAACTCACCCCACGCGAAAAAGACAAGCTCCTGATCTTCACCGCCGCGTTGCTCGCCGAGCGACGCAAGGCGCGCGGCTTGAAGCTCAACTACCCGGAAGCCGTCGCGCTGATCTCCGCCGCGATCATGGAAGGCGCACGCGACGGCAGGAGCGTCGCCGAGCTGATGAGCTACGGCGCGACGATTCTCACGCGTGATGACGTGATGGATGGCATCCCCGAGCTGATTCCGGAAGTGCAGGTCGAAGCAACGTTCCCAGACGGCACGAAACTGGTCACGGTGCACAACCCGATTCCGTAGTGGCACACAATTGATTAAGAGCGTCCCCTCTCACGGTCGCGGGAGAGGGACAGGGTGAGGGCAAGTGATCCCAGGCGAAGTCTTTCCACAACCGGGCGACATCGAACTCAACGCCGGGCGCAAGACGATCAAAGTGCGCGTCGGCAACGGCGGCGACCGACCCATTCAAGTCGGTTCGCACTATCACTTCTACGAAACGAATGTGGCGCTGAAGTTCGATCGTCCTGCCACGCGCGGCTTTCGCTTGAACATCCCCGCCGGCACCGCCGTGCGCTTCGAGCCCGGACAAGAACGCGAAGTGGAACTGGTCGCGTACGCCGGCGAGGGTGTCGTGTACGGATTCAACGCAAAGGTGATGGGGAAGCTATGAGCAGGTTACAGGCTACAGCCTACAGGCTACAGGCTACAGCCAGAGCAGAATAGCCAGCCTTCTTTTCCTACCTACAGTCCACAGCCTACAGCCTAGAGCCCATCCTTCCATGCCCCGCATCCCTCGTTCCGCTTACGCTGAAATGTACGGCCCTACCGTGGGCGATCGCGTGCGTCTCGGCGATACCGAGCTCATCATCGAAGTTGAGCGCGATCACACGATCTACGGCGATGAGGTGAAGTTCGGCGGCGGCAAAGTCATCCGCGACGGCATGGGACAAGGCCAGCGCACGTCGAAGGATGTCGTGGATGCTGTCATCACCAACGTGTTGATCCTCGATTACTCAGGCATCGTCAAAGCGGACATCGGCATCAAACACGGCCGCATCGCCGGCATCGGGAAAGCCGGCAATCCCGACGTGCAGCCCGGCGTGAACATCATCATTGGCGCGGGCACCGAAGCGATTGCGGGTGAAGGCTTAATCGCCACGGCGGGTGCGATCGACGCACACATCCACTTCATCTGTCCGCAGCAAGTCGACGATGCGTTGATGTCCGGCATCACTACGATGATCGGCGGCGGCACTGGGCCAGCAGCGGGCACGACAGCGACAACGTGCACGCCCGGTCCTTGGTACATCGAGCGCATGTATCAAGCGTTGGAAGATCTGCCCATCAACTTCGGTCTGCTTGGCAAGGGCAACGCCAGCCAACCTGCGCCGCTCGATGAACAGATCGAAGCCGGTGTGATGGGTCTGAAGCTCCACGAAGACTGGGGCACGACACCGGCCGCCATCGACAACTGTCTCGCCGCGGCCGAGAAGTACGACGTGCAGGTCGCGATTCACACTGACACCTTGAACGAATCCGGCTTCGTCGAAGACACGTTCGCGGCGTTCAAAGGTCGTGCGATCCACACGTATCACACCGAAGGCGCCGGCGGCGGCCACGCACCGGACATCATTCGCGCCTGCGGCGAGCCGAACGTGCTGCCCTCATCCACGAATCCCACACGCCCGTACACGATCAACACCGTCGATGAGCATCTCGACATGCTCATGGTCTGCCACCACCTCGACCCGGGCATCGCCGAAGACGTCGCCTTCGCCGAGTCGCGCATCCGCCGCGAGACGATTGCGGCCGAAGACATCCTGCACGACTTGGGTGCGTTCTCGATGATCTCCTCCGACTCACAGGCCATGGGGCGAATTGGCGAGGTGATCACGCGCACATGGCAGACCGCACACAAGATGAAAGTACAGCGTGGCCCGCTGCGTGAAGACAACGCACGCAACGACAACTTCCGTGCACGCCGCTACGTGGCGAAGTACACGATCAATCCCGCCATCACGCACGGCATCGCGCACGAAGTCGGTTCGATCGAAGTCGGCAAGCTCGCGGACATCGTGTTGTGGCGGCCTGCATTTTTCGGCGCCAAGCCCGCGATGATCATCAAGGGCGGCATGATCGTCGCAGCGCCCATGGGCGATCCGAACGCATCGATTCCGACGCCACAGCCGGTGCATTACCGCCCGATGTTCGGCGCCTTCGGGGGCGCGAGACATGCAACGTCCGTGAGCTTCGTCTCCCAAGCGGGTCTCGCGAACGGCATGGCCGAGCGACTGAATCTCCGGAAGCGTCTCGTCGCCGTGCGCAACACGCGCGCGATCCGCAAATCCGACCTCATCCTCAACGACTATATGCCTGCCATCGAAGTCGACTCGCAGACGTACCAAGTGCGTGCCGATGGACAATTGCTGACGTGCGAGCCGGCGAAAGTGCTACCCCTCGCGCAGCGCTATTTTCTGTTCTAAAAGCCGGCAAGCTCTTAAGCACCCCCTCTCCCGCAGCGCGGGAGAGGGTTGGGGTGAGGGGTGTCTTCTCTCTTCACGAACGGAGTCACGAAGCAATGCGGACAGGAAGTCTCAAATCATTCGCCCCGCTGCTTGTCGCGGGGTCATCTTCGGTGGCGCATGCGCAAACCCACTGTGATCCCACCTCGATCCGCATCGATTATGAAGCTCAAATGCCGGGGTATGTCGTGGCTGCGGCCTCCCGCGGAGGAGCGCGGCCTGTTCGACATTCTCGAAGGCGATGTCGTCACTTCAGGCGAGCGCACGTATGCCGGCATGCGGTGCACGGCGGCGCATTCGCCGCAATGGGGCGCGAGATCGGAAGTGTGTGTCGCAAACATCAACGGCTGGCCCACGGCGCTTTATCTGCAACTCCTCAGCGCCGA